>VBKA01000078.1 GCA_005879815.1 Chloroflexota bacterium | reverse complement strand
TCGCTGGTTCGAATCCAGTCGCCCCGACCATGATTCTGAGCACGAAATGGGCGCTCGCCCGAGCAAGCTCTGCTCGTCCTGACCCGCAACGCTCGAGCGGCTGCCCGCGGACCGATGTGTTGAGTGCGAGATACCGCAAACCCCGCCCTGGCAGTGGCCCGAGTGATCCGGCGGCAAGCCTATCCGAGCTGTGGCCAGAGCCTGGTCGTGGCCCCGATCGCGAGTCGCACGCGCGCAATTTCTCCGCGATAGCGGGCGCCTGACGGGTGCTGCGAGAGCCATTCGAGGTAGCCGGGATCGGCTTTCGCGAGCTCCTCAATACTGCGGCCCGCATGGTGGCCGAAGTCAAGGTACCTTGGGTCGAATGAAGTGACCTCGGCCGGTCCCGGGCCCACCGGAAGCCTATTAGGCTCCCAAGTGATGCCGAACGGCCGGCGGTTGTCGTCGCTGGCGGTCATTGCGTCACCTCTCGCACACCAAGCCACCGCAGTCCGGCAGTGATCCTACGGCGGGTGTTGCAGGAACGCAACACCTTGGTGACCGATACGCGGACGGTAAGTCCCGCCGCATGGTCTGACGAGGACCGGTGTCCAGGGCAGCGCCGGCCATTCCCTTCGGGCGTGGGCGCACCGTACACTCGTCGCGCCCAAAGCCTGAAGGCCGCCGAGCCGATGAGACGCGCCCACTTCGGTATCACACTCCTGCTCGTGCTGCTAGTCGGCTGTGGCACGGGCGCCAGCCCCTCTCCGAGCACAACGACACCCAGCCCGACTGTGGCGGTTCCAACCAAGTTCGTCTCGACCATCTACCACTACGCGATTACGGTGCCCCCGGGTTGGACCAACTACCCGGCTA
>VBKA01000277.1 GCA_005879815.1 Chloroflexota bacterium | reverse complement strand
GGGCGTCACCCGTGCAGTCCCTCTAGCTTCGCGGCTTTGGCATTCGCCGCGGCGGATGAGCGACGGGACGCTGCGGTCGCCCGTCGCGCAGGAGGTTGCGGACGCGCACGAGATCCCGGATCTCTCGCTCCCGCTCATCGGTGATCGCGTGGAACAATTCCCTGGAGAACATTGGTTCGAACATCCCTCGCTCTGTCGGCTATGCCGACAGCCTACCGCCTGAAGCTGCCAGAATCCGTCAACAATTAGACCGATGCCACGCGGTCGCGTCGCGACACGCTAGCTGTCACGCCGGCCTGCGACCATCGGTTCATGAGTAGCAGCACGCAGGTCGCCGTCGCCGGCGACCGGATCACCGTTCGCGACCTCGAGCTCGTCGAGGGACAACTGGCCCGCTTCGTGGAGCAGACGCCTGAGGCGGAGCGCGCCGGCCTCGCCGAGCGCGCGCTGCGCATCGGCCTGCTGACCCTGTGCAACCAGGGCGTCAGCCTCAGCGCAGACGTCGTCCGCAGTGAGTTCGAGCGCCTGACCGAGCGGATGGAAACGACCCAGCGACGCGCCGCGGATGCGCTCGCCGCGACCCTGCGCGAGCATTTCGCGGACGACTCCGGCCGGCTGCCGCGGACCCTGGAACGCTTCCTGGGGGACTCGGGCTCCTTGCGACGGATGACCGCCGACCTCTTCGACGAGAACAGGCGCGAGTCGGCGATGGGCCGGCTGAACGCGCTGCTGGGCACGTACTTCGACGGTGACGGCTCGCGGCTCGCGCAGCTGCTCGACCCCACGCGCGCGGGATCGCCGCTCCATCAGTTCCGGACCGAGGTCTCCGACGAGTTCCGGCGCATCTCGGAGCGCATCGCCGAGCTGGAGGCGGGTTCGCGAGCACGGGCGGAGGAGCGCGCGAAGGGCACCGCCAAGGGCGCTGACTTCGAGGACGCGCTCGAGGCACGCCTCGGGGAGCTGGCTCGCGGCGCCGGCGACCTGGTGGAGCGCACCGGAGCCGAGGCGGGCGACGCGCTGCGCTCCAAGAAGGGCGACTTCGTGGTGTGCATCGACCCGACCCGCACGCGCGGCGTCGACCTGCGCATCGTCATCGAGGCCAAGGACCGCATGGTGCCGATGCGGCGCTTCGCGGCCGAGCTGGCCGAGGCGCGCCAGAATCGGCGCGCGGCCATCTCGCTCGCCGTCTTCACGCCGGCGGCGGCGCCTTCGGGCGTGGCTCCCCTGGCGCTGATCGGTGCCGACGTGTTCTGCGTCTACGACCCGGAGTCGGATGAGGCCATCGCCGTGGAAGCCGCCTACCGGCTGGCGCGCGCGCTGGCCCTGGCGAGCCTGCGCGACGCATCGGTGCAGCTCGACGTGCCCGCCGTCCAATCAGCCCTGGCCGAGATCATTCGCCAGGTCGGCGAGGTGCAGAGCATGAAGGTGCGACTCACCTCGATCTCAGGCGCGGCCAACGACGTGTCGCGCACCCTCGACGGGATGCGGCTCAACATCGTGCGCAGCGTCAAGGACGTCGAGGCGCAGCTGCGCGTCGTCGAGGCGGAGGTTGCCGCCCCTCCTGCGCTGACTGCGTGACCTACTCCTCCGGCGTGCGGAGGGCAACAAGACGCCCCGGCGGGCTGGCCGCCGGGGCGTATCGGTCAGGCTTGCTGAGGAGCGGGCCTAGTAGTCCATCCCTCCCGGCGGCATGCCGGGCATCCCGGCCTTCTCCTTCTCCGGCAGGTCGGTGATGATCGTCTCCGTGGTGAGAAGCAGCGCAGCCACCGAGGCAGCGTTCTCCAGCGCGGAGCGGGTCACCTTGGCCGGATCGATGATCCCGGCCGCGAACATGTCGGTGTACTCACCCTTCTGGGCGTCGTACCCGTGGCCCGGCGTTAGCTTACGAACCGCGTCCACGACCACCGAGCCCTCCTGGCCGGCATTCGCGGCGATCTGGCGCAGCGGTTCCTCGAGTGCACGCCGCAGGATGCCCACGCCGACAGCCTCGTCACCGAGCGCCTCGACCTTGTCGAGGGCCGGGACAGCATGGACCAGGACGGATCCGCCACCAGCGACCATCCCCTCCTCGACGCCGGCACGCGCCGCCGACAGGGCGTCCTCGATCCGGTGCTTCTTCTCCTTGAGCTCGACCTCAGTTGCGGCACCGACCTTCAGGACGGCCACGCCACCCGAGAGCTTGGCGAGCCGCTCCTGGAGCTTCTCGCGGTCGAAGTCGGAGGTCGTGTCCTCGATCTGGAGCTTGATCTGGCTGATCCGCGACTTTATCGCGGCCTCGGACCCCTTGCCCTCCACGATGGTGGTGGTGTCCTTGGTGGCGGTCACGCGGCGTGCCTGGCCGAGGTCCTCGATCTGGACGCTGTCGAGCTTGCGACCGACCTCCTCGCTGATCACCCGCGCGCCGGTCAGGGTCGCGATATCCTCGAGCATGGCCTTGCGCCGATCGCCGAAGCCGGGGGCCTTGACCGCCAGCACGCTGAGCGTGCCCTTCAGCTTGTTGACCACCAGAGTCGCCAGCGCCTCGCCGTCCACATCCTCCGCGATGATGAGCAGCGGCTTGCCGGTCGTGACCGTTTTCTCCAGGGTGGGGAGGATGTCGGCGACTGCGCTAATCTTCTTGTCGGTGACGAGGACGTAGGGCTGGTCGAGCGTGGCTTCCATCTTGCCGCCATCGGCCGAGGTGACCATGTAGGCGCTCAGGTAGCCACGGTCGAGCTGCATACCCTCGACGTACTCCTTGTCGAGCTTGAGCCCCTGGCTCTCCTCGACGGTGACCACGCCGTCCTTGCCGACCTTCTCCATGACCTCGGAGATCATCTCGCCGATCTCCGTGTCGCGCGCCGATATGGCGGCGATGTGAGCGATGTCGTCCTTGGTCTCGACTGGCTTGGAGAGACGCTTGATCTCGTCCACGATGGCCGAGACGCCGCGCTCGATACCGCGCTTGAGCCCCATCGGGTTTGCCCCGGCGGTGACGTTCTTCAGTCCCTCGGTGATGATCGCCTGGGCGAGCACGATGCTCGTGGTGGTGCCGTCGCCGGCCACGTCATTGGTCTTGGTCGCGACCTCCTCGAGCAGCTGAGCACCCATGTTCTCGTAGGGGTCCTCGAGCTCGATGTCGCGGGCAATGGTCACGCCATCGTTGGTGATGGTGGGTGACCCGAACTTCTTATCCAGGATCGCGTAGCGACCCCTGGGCCCGATCGTGACCTTGACGGCTTCCGCCATCTTGTCGACGCCGCGCTTCAGGGACCTCCGCGCCTCCTCTTCAAACTGGAGCTGCTTCGCCACGGGTGGATCAATCCTCCTTCTGATCCGCCGACTCTGCGACGGCGGGTGATGAACCGATGGGCAGGCCG
>VBKA01000077.1:14836-20825 GCA_005879815.1 Chloroflexota bacterium | reverse complement strand
ACCACCGTCGCCGTCCGCCACCAGATCCAGCAGCAGAGGCAGGCCGGGAAGGGATAGTGGATTCCACGTCGCTTCCGCGAGCTCCGCCTCGCGGATGGCGAGCGAGCAGTCGCGTTCGCCATTGTTCAGCGCGACCAGGAATGACCGCGATCCACCAGCCTCGTGCTCGGATCGATCGATCCAGCTGCGCAGGTAGGCGACGGCCGTGCCCTCGGCGCCGAGCAACCGGATGCCGCCGCGACGCAGCACGGGCTCGGCGCGACGCACCGCGGTGAGGGCCCTGGTGAAGGCCAGGATCTCGCTGTCCCACGCGTCCGAGCTCCAGGGGAAGGCGCCGCGCGAGCCGGGATCCATCCCGCCTTCCAGGCCGAGCTCGTCGCCGTAATAGATGCACGGCACGCCGGGAAGGGTCATCTGCGCCAGCAGCGCCAGGCGGACGGTCGCGCGGTCGCCACCGCCCATCGTCCGCAGCCGGGGGGTGTCATGGCCGCCCAGCAGATTGAGCATGGCAGTGCGGACTGCGGGGCGATACGCCGCCATCAGCCGATCGAGAACTGCCGCGAAGCCAGGTCCGTCGAGTGGGACAAGGTTCCGGCCCAGCCAGCTGTGACGGCCCATGGACGGGCTGTCGAGATGCGTCCCGGCGGCGAAGCCAACGATCGCGCACAGCAGCGGATAGTTCATCAACCCGTCGTAGGCGCTGCCATCGAGCAGGTCCGGGCGTTCGTCCCAGACCTCGGCGAGGATGTACGCATCTCGGTTCACGGCCCGCATCCGGCGGCGAAACTCCTGCCAGAAGCCCGGTGTCTCGATTTCGGTGGGGACGTCCAGCCGCCAGCCATCGGCGCCGAAGCGTGTCCAGTGCTCTGCCGTCTCGAAGAGGAACGCGCGGACCTCGGGGTTGTCCGTGTTGAGCTTGGGGAGAGCCGGCAGATCCCACCAGGCGCGATAGCCCAGCGTTTCCACCGACTCCCGGCCAGCGGCATGGGCGAGCGCCCAACCCGTTTCGAGCATCTCCGCGGCCGATGCCTCGGGGTAGGCCCGCAGCTGGCGCCCGGACGAAAGCCAATCGGGGTTGAGGATGAACCAGTCGACGTACGGCGACGCCGCGCCGTTCTCCATGACGTGGTGGAACGGCCAGAATCCGCGGCTGGCGTGGTTGAAGACGCCATCCAGGATCAGCCTCATTCCGCGCTCGTGCACCGCGTCGAGCAGCTCACGCAAGGCGTCGTCGCCGCCCAGAAGCGGATCCACCTGCCGGTAGTCGTAGGTGTGGTACCGATGGTTCGCGGCCGAGGCGAAGATCGGGTTCAGACTGATCGTGTTGATCCCCAGGTCGACAAGGTAGTCGAGGTGCTCGGCGACGCCCAGCAGGTCACCGCCCTTGAAGCCGTGCCGCGTGGGGAGAGCGTCCCACGCCTCCAGCTGACCTGGCTTGTGAACCCGAGGGCTCGGCGCGAACCGGTCCGGGAGGATCTGGTAGACGATCGCGTCCGTTACCCACGCCGGTGGATCGTTGTCGGCGGTCACCAAGGTTGCCATCCTAGACCGCCGTACTGCCCGCGGAGGCAGGTCGCTAGGATGCGGCCATGAGTGGTGAGCGGACTCCCCTTGGCGTGCTCCTCTGGTTCGGGTGGGCGTTTATTCTGCTCGCGATCACCGGCCTGCTCCTGCCCAGGATCATCGACTTTGTCGACTTCTCGCCGCGGGCGCCGTTTTCCCTGCTGGGCATCTTCATGATGGCCGAGCTCGCGCTGGTGATCTTCGGCATCACGGTTGCCCTGCAGCGCAAGCGCATTGCCTGGCGGATGGCGGTTCTCATCTCGTTCCTGCCTGTGCCGATCCTGGCCGGCCTGCCGCCGGCGCTGCTCGGCTTCACGCGCGAGGCGGCGACGGGCTGGTACACGCTCTTCATCCCGGTTGGGGTGGTGATCAGCGCAGTCCTCGTCGGTCTCCTGCTGAGGCGTTCGACGCGTGCCTACTTCAGCGAAGACTGAAGGCCCGCCTCGCATCGGCACCTATAATCGGGCGGCCTCATGACGACCACCGTGGGCGCTCGCACCATGCGCGCCCTGGCCAAGACGCGGCCCGCGCCCGGGGCCGAGCTCATCGAGCGCCAGGTGCCGACGCCGGGTCCCGGCGAGGTTCTTGTCAGGATGGTGGCAGCCTCGATCTGCGGGACCGACTACCACCTCTATGCCTGGGACACGTGGGCGAGCGAGATCCTCAAGCCCCCCATCGTCCTCGGCCACGAGCTGGCTGGCGTGGTGGCCGCGACGGGACCTGGCGTAACACGAGTGAAAGAGGGTGACCTCGTCGGCGTCGAGAGCCACATCGTCGACTGGACCTGCGCGCAGTGCCGGGCCGGCGACATGCACCTGTGTCGCAACCTGCGCGTGATCGGCGCCCACGTCGACGGGGGCTTCGCTGAGTACGTCGTCATCCCGGAGACCAACGCCATCGAGAGCAACGGCCTGGATCCTGCCGTCGTGGCGCTCCAGGAGCCGATGGGCAACGCGGTGCACGCCGCCTTTGTCGAACCGATCGAGGGCAGGACGGTGGCGATCACCGGCTGCGGGCCCATCGGTCTGTGCTCGGTGGGCATCGCCAGGGCGGCGGGTGCCTCGCTGGTGGTGGCGACCGATACCGAGCCGTACCGGCTCCAGCTGGCGCGCGAGATGGGTGCCAACCTGGCGCTCGACGCGCGCGACCCCGAGACGGTCGGTCGCGTCATCGAGGCGACGGGCGGCGATGGCGTCGACGTCGTGCTGGAGATGAGCGGCGCTGGCCCGGCGCTGAGCCAGGCCCTCCAGTTCATCACCCGGGGAGGGCGCATCAGCCTGCTCGGGATCTTCCCCGAGCCGGTGGCCATCGACCTGTCCGACCTGGTCATCCAGCGCGGGATCCGACTGTTCGGGATCTACGGCCGTCGCATCTACGACTCGTGGGCGCGGACGCAGGCCCTCCTGCGCTCGGGACGCTTCGATCCCACCCCCATCCTCACCCATCGCTTCGATCTTGCCGACTGGGAGCGCGGCTTCGAGCTCATCGCCTCCCGGCATGCCGGAAAGGTGGTGCTCATCCCATGACCGACGTTGCCTCACCCACCAGCGCGACGACCGCGCGCTCGCGCGATCCGCTCGCCTTCCTCGAGGGCGAGATCGACGAACTGAGGGCCAAGGGCCTGTATCGGCGGCTGCGGGTCGTCCAGAGCGAGCAGCGCAGCCGATGCGTCATCGACGGTCGCGAGGTCATCACCCTCTCCTCGAACAACTACCTGGGGCTGAACACCCATCCAAGGCTGCGTCGGGCGGCCATCGAGGCAGTGGAGCGCTATGGAGCCGGGTCGGGAGCCGTTCGCACCATCGCCGGCACCATGAGCCTCCACGAGGAGCTGGAAGCCCGGCTGGCGACGTTCAAGCGCGTCGAGAAGGTCCTCACCTTCCAGTCCGGCTTCACCTGCAACACGGGCGTGATTCCGATCCTGGCCCCGGAAGGAGCCGCCATCGTCAGCGACGCGCTGAACCACGCCAGCATCATCGACGGCATCCGCCTGACCAAGGCGGAGCGCAAGGTCTTTCCCCATGCGGACATGGAGGCCCTGCGCGCGACCCTGCGCGAGGTTCGCCAGGCGCCCGGTGGCGCAGACCGGACGGTTCTGGTCCTGACCGATGGCGTCTTCAGCATGGACGGCGACATCGCCAGGCTTCCCGAGATCGTGGAGGCATCCGAGGAGGCCGACGCGATCGTGTACGTGGACGACGCACACGCGTCCGGCGTCCTTGGCCGCAACGGGCGCGGATCGATCGACCACTTCGACCTTCATGGGCGGGTCCAGGTCCAGGTGGGGACGCTCTCGAAGGCGATTGGGGTGCTTGGAGGCTACGTGGCGGGCAGCGCCAACCTGCGCACCATCCTCGAGCACCGGGCCCGTCCATTCCTGTTCTCGACGTCCGCTCCGCCCGCGGTGGCTGCAGCCTGCCTGGCAGCCATCGACGTCCTGGAGGGCGAGCCCGAGCTCATCGATCGGCTCTGGGAGAACGCTCGCTTCTTCAAGGAAGGCCTGAGCGGCCTGGGCTTCGACACGGGCAGTTCACAGACGCCGATCACGCCGGTCATCGTCGGCAAGGGGGCGCTGGCCATGAAGCTGTCCGACCGGCTGTTCGAGGAGGGCGTGTTCGCCCAGGGGATCGGCTTCCCTACCGTTCCCGACGACCGCAGCCGGGTACGGACCATCGTCACCGCCGAGCATTCTCGCGCCGAGCTCGAGACCTGCCTGGCGGCATTCGCGGCGGTAGGACGGGAGCTCGCGATCATCTAGCTCTCGACGGTGCGGATGGACAACGCCGGGCTGGTTTCGACGGGCGCGGGATGGTACGGTTCGCGAACCGTCAGCGCCCCCTGCGTGCCCGAGGTGCCCCTCCCCGCCCATGCGCGAGCGACCCCTGGAGATCGTCCTCAACGGCCCGGTCGCCGACGTGGAGCGCCGGGCTCTTCCTGCACCGCCGGTGGAGGTGGTCACCGGTCGTGATGCTGGCCTCGATGTCCTCGGACGAGCAGCAGCAAGCGGGGACGTGGCGGCGCTTGGACACCTGTACGACGAGCTGCTCGCACCGATCTATCGGTACATCGCGCTGCGGGTGCGGAGCCGCGAGGACGCCGAGGACCTGACCCAGCTGGTCTTTGAGCGGATCGTGGCCGGATTGCCGCGCTATCGCCCTGGTAGCAGTCCCTTTGCCGCCTGGGTCTTCCGCATCGCGAGGAATGCGGTGATCGACCACGTTCGTCGCGAGCGACCGACGGAACAGCTCGCCCCGGACCATGATCTGGCGTACGGCGATGGGGTGGAGGCAATCAGCCTGCGCGGCGAGCAGATCCGTGAGCTGCGCCGGGCGATCGCCTACCTGACGCCAGACCAGCAGGAGGCCATCGTCCTTCGCTTCGTGGCCGGGCTCTCGGCGGAGGAGGCGGCGCAGGTGATGGGGCGTCGGGCGGGCACCGTGCGCGGGCTGACGTTCCGGGCCATCGGCGCGCTGCGACGGCACATGAACGGGACCGAGTCATGAGCCTCATCGGATCCCCACTGCGGTTCATCGACCAGGTCCTTGGGCGCCGTGAGCCGCCAGTCCAGGCGGACGATCCGATCGCCCGCATGATCGCCCGCACTGCCGGACGCCTGCGGCCGGGGCACGAGTACCGATGGCGCCTGCGCGGACGGGTCGTGAACCAGTACGTCGCCGAGCGCGAGGGGCTGGTGAAGCACGCACCCCGAAGCCTGCAAATGGGCGGCGTGGGGCGTGCGGTCCTGTACGCGTCGCTCGGACTCGCCATCTCTGTTTCGGCGGTGGGTGCGGCTTCCTCCGGAGCCCTGCCTGGCGATCTGCTCTACGGCGTGAAGCGCCAGGTCGAAGAGCTGCGCATGGAGATCTCTCCACCTTCGGTCCGCCCCATGCTCGCGGCGATGGCCGTCGAGGAGCGTCTCTCCGAAGTGGAGCTGCTTGCCGCCGCGGGGAGCTGGACCAGGGTGGCGCTGGCCGAGCACGAGCTCGACGGGGCCGTCGCCACGCTGCGCGGGATGAGCGCGTCGCTACCCGCGGATGAGATCGCGCACCTCGCGCGTCACACGCAGATCCTCACCGAGCTGCTGGCCACTGCCCCGGCGTCGGCACGTGCTGGGCTCGAACTGGCGCTCGTCGCTTCGGCCGGGGCGAGCACCGGCGCGAACCCAGGCAGTCACATCGGGCAGGAGAACCAGCTGGGCCGCGGCGGGACGGGCGCACCCCCCAACCAGCCCAGCAATGGTAAGAGCGCCGAGGACAAGCCCTCGACTGGAGGGTCCGCCGGCACCCCGTCCAGGCAGAATCCGGCTACGGCGCCAGCGAACCAGTCAACGGAGCCTCGGAGTACGCCGGCCCCGCACCCGACCGCCCCGCCAAGCCCGGCACCGATCAGCGATCAGGGCACCAAGCTTCCGTCGCACGCGCATTGA
>VBKA01000077.1:0-14653 GCA_005879815.1 Chloroflexota bacterium | reverse complement strand
CTGACGGATAGGGAAAGGCTCCTCGCCAGGGCGTAACCGATCCGTAGCCAAACTGAATCCGGGTGATCGCCGGATGGCTCTGCGGTAGGGCTCCGAGGGCGGCACTCACCGCTTCATTGCAGCGGAGGACATTGTCGCTTGTCTCTGCCGGATCGCACTCCGGCTTTGGTAGCTGTGCGCTGCACGCGACCAAGATGGTCGCCACCAGAAGCACGCGCTTCATCAGCCAGGCCTAGTCCAGCGCCGCAATCAGCAGCGTCGCAACAGAAGACGGGGTAGAGGCGAACCTCTACCCCGTCCCTGCCAGGGGGGCTGGTGCTATCCGGCAGCCGGCCCGGAGGCCGGCTCCCGTATCGGTCCTTTGGCTTAGCGGCGGCGCCGCACAGCCTTCACGTTGGCGAGGGTCAGAGCGCCGAGCGAGCCGAGGAAGAAGATCACCAGGAACTCGATCGGGATCTGGATTGGCTGGCCATTCTGACCGGGCACCATCGCGGTGTTCGGCACAGAGGGCATGGGCGTCGGCGTCGCCGCCTGCGGAGGCGGAGTTTCCTTCGTAGTTGTCGAGGCGGTACCGGTGTCGGGCGGCGTCTCCTTCGACTCGATCGTGGCCACGTTGGTGATGGTCACACCACCACCCACGGAGTCACTGATCCGCGTCTTGAACGAGACGCTGCCGCCATCACTGAGGACCGGGAATGTCCAGGTGATCATCCCTCCGGCGAAGATTCCGCCGTCGGAGATGTTGGTGGGTGCATCGAGGCCGGCAGGCAGCGGGTCGCTGATGACCGCGTTGTGCACCGGACCATTGGTCAGCGTGTAGGTGAGCGTCCAGGTCACCGTCCGAGCCGCGTCCGAGACGCCCTCCGTCACGTCCACCACACTCTTGTCGACCGACTTCTCGATGAGGAGCGTTGGTGGGGTGACGTTTACATGGGTCTGGGAGCACAGCTCGTCCTGCTGCTCATCGGTCTTCACGCAGCCGAGGTTGGTCAGGATGCCCTGTGCGTCAGAGTCCACGGTCGCCTGGTAGGAGATGGTGGTTTCGCCGGTGAGGGTGGCGAAGTGCCACGTGATCACCTGGCCCGCCACGCTGAAGGGTGCAGGGTCGGCCGAGCCGGCCTTGTAAGTTAGCCCGTCCGGGAGGGTGTCCGTCGCCACCGCGTTGTGCATCGGCCCGTTCATGACCGTGATGGTCAGAAGATAGTCGATGGTCTGCCCGCGGACGACGGTGTCGCCGTCATGGTTGCTGGACTTGAGGATCGTGATCTCCGGCGGCGTGACCTCAATGGTCGACGTGTCACAGATCGGGTTGGTCTCGTCGTTGACGTTGTCGTCGCTCGCGGCGACACATCCGACGTTGGTCAGCTCCGAGTTGATGGGTGCGTCATTGGTGACGAGCCCGTCGTATTCGACGTGGTGGACACCCGTGGCGAGGGTGCCGACCGTCCAGGTCAGCTTCTGGCCATCGACCGAGAATCCGGCCGATGGATCGGCTGTGCCTGTCTTGTACTCCACCCCACTGGGCAGCGTGTCCGTCACGACCACGTCATGGGCGGGGCCGTTCGAGACCGTGACCGTCAGGGTGTAGTGCACGGTGGAGCCGCGGGTAACGGTGCCCTCGGCGTTGTTCTGCTTGACGATGGAGACGCTCGGAATGACATGCAGGGTGGTCGTGTCGCAGAGAAGGTTCTCAACGTCATTATTGGCATCGTCGCTAGCCGCAACGCAGCCGAGGTTGGCGAGGTCCCCATGGGCGTTGCTGTCCACGGTGACCGCGTACGTGAAGTGGTACGTGCCGGAAGCCAGCGTCCCGACGGTCCACGTCAGGTGCTGGCCGTTGGCGAGGAAGCCTGTCGATGGGTCCGCGCTGCCAGCCGTGTACGTGAGGCCGGCGGGGATCGTGTCGGTCACGACCACGTCATGCGCGGGACCGTTGGTCACGGTGACCGTGAGGTCGTAGTTCACGGTCTGACCCGGAAGCACCTTGCCGTCCTGGTCGTCGTTCGACTTGACGATGCTCACCGCCGGCTTGATGACCGTGACGGTTGTCGTGTCGCAGAGCGGCTTGGGGCCTGGCGACGCCAGCAGGTCGCTGCTGTCGATGCAGGCGTTGTTGGTCAGGTTGCCCGACGCATCCGAATTGACGGTCGCGTCGTATTCGAAGGTGTAGGTGCCGGACGCAAGGGTCCCGACAGTCCATTCCAGATTCTGGCCGTCGGCGCTGAAGCCGGTTGAGGGAACAGCGCTGTCGGACGTGTAGGTCAGGCCGGCTGGGACCGTGTCGGTGACCACGACGTCATCTGCGGGACCATTGGTGATGGTGACCGTGATGGTGTAGTGGATCGACTGGCCGCGATTCACGATGCCATCGGCATCGTCGTTGGCCTTGCTGATCGAGATTCCGACGGCGGTGTTCGTGATCGAGCACTGGAACGTCTTGCCGGAATCGGCGGGGTAGTCGACGGTGAACTGGCATCCGGACGCGCTTGTCTGGTTCCAGCCGGCCTTCGGCTGCTCCGTGATGGTGTACGTGCCTTCAGCGAGGTCGGTGGGGAAGCTGATGAAGCCGGCGCCAGTGGTGGTCACCGCGACGTTGCTTGCCCCCGGCCCGTTGAGGTAGAAGGTCCAACCCGCCTCGTGGCCGGCCGGAACCGTGATCTTCTGCACCTCAGCTGATGCGGGGCTGAAGGTGTTCGTGAAGCTCGCAGTCGCCGAGCAGTTCGGCAGGTTCAGGTCGATCTCCTGATCGTCCTGGTTGTTCCAGCCGCTCGCGGGCTGCTCGTGAACCGTGTAGGTCCCCGGAGCGAGACCGGTGATGGTGGTGGACTTGCTCGTATCGCCCTGGTTGAAGGTCAGCGTCTTCTGGCTGGTGTAGCCACCAGGACCCGAGATATCGAACGTGAAGGTCGCGGTCTGGCCGCTCCCCAGCACGTTGGGGATCGTCTTGCTGATCGTCAGGCTGACCGAGGCGCTCGACGTGATCGGAATGCTGAGATCCTCGGAGCTCGTGATCTCGCCGCTCGTCACCGTCGCGGTGTCGCTCAGCGAGCCAGTAGTCTGCATCGGACCCGAGACACTGACGGTCTTGTGGAACGTGACCGAGCCGCTGGCACTCACAGTGCCCGAACTCCAGTTCACCGGACCGGTGGTCGAGTTGCCGGCAGTGTAGTTCGTGAACGATCCGACCGATGGCGCAGCCACCGCGAACGAGAGTCCCGTCCCCGTGATCGACTCCGTGTCGGTCACTATCGCGCTGGCGTTGGCCGCCGGATCCTGTGAAGCAACGGCGTTGGCCGAGGCGGTGGCCGTTGTGTTGCCCGGCACCGCGATGCCGGTGTCCTTGTCGGTGTACGTCGCGGTTGCCACGTCGTTGAAGCTGGTCGCGGAACCGTTGTAGACGAAGGTGTGGGTCAGGACGACGGCGTCCGACCCGGCCGCTACGTCGACAGCCCCGGAGCTGGCTGTGTCGAGTAGGGTGGTCTGGGTCGAACCGGCGTAGATCTTGTCCGTCACATTGACGGTGATGATGCGGTGCGCCGGGTTCGTGGCGGTCACCGTGGTGGTGATCGTCGTCGCTCCGCTGGCAGTTGGCCCGGAGCGCGTCCAGGTAACCGTCACGTCGACGCTGGCGCTACGAGCGCCTGGCGTCGTCGCGCACGTGTTCTCGAGGTCAAGCGACGTCGGATTAGCGGACTTGCTGATGCTCCAGCTGTAGGCCTGGCCGACCGTCGCGGTCATGGTCTTCGAGAGCTCCTGCGGCAGGATCTCCTTGACCGGGATCGAGACCTCCTTGGAGCCGATGCCGCTCGAACTGAGCTGCTGGTTCAGGAGGTTCGAGTGCAGCGACGAACCTGGGTACAGGTGCGAGCCCAGAGCGAGCCGCTGATACCAGTCGAACACACACGTTGAACCCGCCGACTGCGTGATTGTCAGGATTCGGTAGATCGTCGTGTCGGCGCCACCCTGCCCAGGTGATTGGGTCAGCTGTGGGCTGGCGGTGATGGAGCACGTCCCCGTCGAGAGCGCGGTGTTGAGGACGGGGACGGAGATGACGTCGTAGCCGGGATGCCCGGCGTCCATGTTGTCGGCCGCGATGGCCACCGCGTACGTCTGGGCGCCGTCGCCATTGTCGGCAGTGAGGCGGTGCGGTACCAGGTCGAGCTCATTCCAGAGCTTTCCAAGGTTGCCCGTTGTGTAATCCGCGTCGGCACAAATGAACTTGCCGTCCGCGTTCGGCAGCGTCTCCCCAGCGGTAAGGCGACAACCCTCGAGCGTGAAGCTCACGTGGTCGGGATCGGCCGCGCCAAAGACGGCGCCGCTTAGTGGTGCGACCGTCTGCGAGATGGCCGGCGCGAGCGGCCCGATGACGGCGTTGAGGATGAGTGCGAGCGCTACAGGAACTGCGCGAAAGGGATGGAGCCGGACTTGGGATGCGTCCATGTGTCGGGATGCCCCCTTGGCATTCCGGTCGTCTGACCACGACCGATGTCTGTCTACCGATAAACGGTTCGGTTACCTCTATCGCCGATATCCAACTGAGCCGGCGGGTTCTATCCGGCTCCGGATCGGTGCTCGACGTGGGCAGTTCGTCGACCCGATCGCCGTGGCTCGTACTCATTCCCTCCGAGCCGCTTCCCGTTGTTGGGGCCCGGTTCACCTCTGGATTACCTGCCATCGCTGGGATGGGCAGACCCTGCCTTGCGTCGACAGGGGCGCGAGTATAGGGACCAAGTCCAGTACTTTTGTACCCCCAATTTGACAGCGCGATCCGCTTTGGTGGGGTCAGGTGAGGACCGGTATCCAAGATGCGGTGACCCTTGGCACCGGCAGTCCTAGGACCAATGGGCCACTGGGCAAAGAGAAGGCCCCCGGCGAACCGGGGGTCCTCTGTCAGAAGGTGCGAGCTGTTTGCCGAGTTGCTATCGGCGACGGCGGGCAGTCCTGACGTTGAGAGCTGCGAGGGTCGCCAGCGAGACGATCAGCAGTACCCCCGCCAGGAGCGTTCCGTCCGAGGTTGCGGCTGACGCGTCGAAGGCAGTGTTCGGGGTGCTGGCCATCGGTGTCGCGGCCTGAACGCCGCCCTCTGGAGAGTGCTTGGGAGATTGCTTGGGAGATTGCATGGGAGTCGGAGTCGCACCCTGTTGTCCGCTCTCTGGGCAGCTGTTCTCGACGACGAGGTTGCCGTCCGCGTCGATCGTCGCGCCCTCGTGCGCGCCGGTGAACGAGACCGCACCCTTATCGTCGATAGTCAACCCGATCGGGTCGATCCCGGTGCAGTTCTCCGGCGCCGTCTCCGTCAGGGTGTAGTCGCCGGCCGCCAGATCGCTGAAGGTCAGGGTTCCATCCGCCCCTGTCTCGTCCGATGCCTCGAACGAGTTGTCGGTGACACCCGTCAGGGTGAATTTGACGCCGCCGATTGGATCATCGTTCTGGTCGACCTTCGTGAGGGCGAGCGGGAAGAGCTCCTCCTCGGGTGTTCCAGAGAGGCAGTGCGAGAGCTGGAGATGGTTCCGCTCATCTCCGTCGCCGGTGAAGTCCACGGACACTTTGCTGTCCGCCGTGACGGCGCCCTCAGAGTCAGCAGCCCACGACCCCTCGCCGTTCTGAGTCATGGTGTATTTGACGCCATCCACGACGAGCGTGGCGGAGTCCACATTGAAAGCAGGCGCAAGAACCCAGTGCGCGCCGTTCGCACAGGGGAGGTTGTCGGAGCCATTGCCTCCCCATGGGAGGTTGTCATCCGCATGGACGATGGCCGGGCGGGCCAGGTAGGTCACCGCCAGCGCGATGATGGCAAGCGCTGCCAGCGCCATCGATGGTCTTCCTAGAGCTTTCGATCGATACACAGCCGGGATACCTCGAGATGAGTCCAAATCCGTCGGCGGATAGCTCCACCGCCCCTGGAGACGGGCAGGATAGCCGCCGGTCCCAGTTCCGAACAGTACCGATGGATGCCCTCCCGGTACGGATTTGTGGAGTACGGTACGGACCAGCGACCAGTATCCGGTGTCGACTGACACCGGGTCCTGGGACCCAAGGTTGTTGGCTGGCTAGGGAACGGGCGCGGCGTCAGCCGGTCCGGCCGCGCGCCTCGAGCAGGACCACCTGCGTCTCCTCCGGAAGGTTGCTGGGCGTGACCTGGGCCTTCGGCTGGCGGGAGGCGTCGGCGGCACCCATCTCGTGGAGGAACTTCTCGGGACCCAGCAGGTCTGCCGACCCCCCGTCGATCGCGTAGTGCATGGGAATCACGATCCGCGGGCTCACCTGGGCCACGACCTCGGCCGCCTCGGCCGGCGAGATGGTGAACTGGCCACCGGCCGGGACCAACAGCACGTCGATGGGGCCCAGCTCAGCAAGCTGCTCCTCGGTGAGAAGGTGGCCCAGGTCTCCGAGGTGACAGACGTGCACCCCGTCGATCTCGACGGCGAAGACGACGTTCTCCCCACGCTGCGCACCGCGCTCGCCGTCGTGGAAGGTCCGGATCCCGATGACCAGCAGGTCCCTGAACTCGTACTCGCCCGGTCGGGTCAGGGTCAGCCTGGCGGTGATGGACCGCGTGTACGTGTGGTCGGGATGCTCGTGGGAAATGGTCAGCAGGTCGACGTCGTGCTTGCCCGCCACGAAGCCGGTCGCCGGGGGACACGGGTCGACGATGACGGTCGCGTCGCGTCCTCGCAGCCGGAAGCAGGCGCGGCCGTACCAGGTGATCTCCATCGGTTGACCGATGCTAACGGAAACGCACGAGCGCCGGTGCCCGCCCAATGACACCGGCGCTCGAAGGAGGGAGGGTGGAGGTAGAAACCCGTCTGGATCTCCAACTCGCAGGCTGAAGCCTAGGAGGCCGATGTGAACGTCAAACACCGGCCGCCATAAAGAAACCTGAATCTTCAACGCACCGATTCGCACCTCGGGGGGTGCCCGAAGTGCGTGCGACAATGCGCGCCCATGCCGCGTCTCCTCCCTCGCGCAGTGGCCGTCGCCACCGTCCTCCTGGTCCTGGTCGCGATCACCGTTCTGGCGCTGCGCGGGATGGGCGTGGGGATCGCCATGGGTCCGCTGGCGAGCCCGTCACCTGCGGCCAGCGCCACGCCACGAGCCTCGACCTCGGGGTCGCCGAGGTCCGGCAGCGCGCAGCTGTTCGGGCAGATCGAGACCCAGGTGCGCGCCCTGCGCGGGCTCGCCGCGCCCAACCTGGCTCCGCCGGACATCGTCACCCGCGCGCAGCTGGAGGCGGAGCTCCGCGGCCGGTTTGACCGCGACTACCCACCTGCGAGGCGCGCGGCCGACAACGTCCTGTTGCGGGCGCTTGGACTGTTGACGCCCGCGCAGGACATCGGCGAGCTGCAGCTCCGGTTGCTGAGCGGACAGGTCATCGGCTTCTACGACGATCGGACCAAGCACCTGACCCTCGTCAGCGACAGCGGCATCGGCCCGGGGGTGAAGATCACCTACGCCCACGAGTACACGCACGCGCTGCAGGACAAGGCATTCAGGCTCGCCTCGCTGCAGCTCTACGCTGTCGGAGAGGACGACCGCGACCTGGCACGGCTGTCACTGGTCGAGGGGGACGCTACGACGGTGATGCTGCGCTGGGCGATCGACCACATGACGCCCCAGGAGCTGCTCGGCGTCAGCCAGGGGCCCGTGCCAGACATGACCGGCATTCCAGGCTGGATGGTCGACCAGCTGGAGGTGCCGTACACGGCCGGGGCGCAGTTCGTCGCACGCCTCGTGGCATCCGGTGGCTGGTCAGCCGTCGACGCGGCCTTCCGCGCGCCACCGGCGTCGACCGAGCAGATCCTGCATTACGACAAGTACGTCAGCCGCCAGGCGCCCGTGAAGGTCTCTGCCCCGGCGCTGGCCCGCGCGCTCGGTGGTGGATGGCGAGAAGTGCCCGCTGACACCTTGGGCGAGGCTATGGTCCGCATCTGGCTGCAGGGCCTGGGAGTGGCGGGCGATGAGGCCCAGAGCGCCGCCGAGGGGTGGGGTGGTGACCGGGTGGTGGCAGCCAGCGGACCAGGCGGAGCCAGCGCTGTGGCATGGCGGCTGGCCTGGGACGCACCCGGCGATGCCACGCAGTTCGCCAAGACCTATCAACGGATGGCGGGGCACCTCAAGCTTGCCGCTGGGCTCCTCCCGCTCTCGAATCGTGAGACGCTCGTTGTGCAGGCCTCGTCGACGGCGATCGTCGACCGCGCCGTCGCGGCGCTCCGGTAGGGCCTTCGCTACATCATTTCGGGTGCCGCGATTCCCAGCGTCCCCAGCGTGTTGGCCACGACCAGGCGCACAGCGTCGACGAGGGCCAGGCGAGCTCCGGAGAAGCGTGCCTCCTCCGGATCATCGGTCAGGACGCGGCAGTCGCGGTAGAACTGGCTGAAGAGGCCCGCCACCTCGAGGCAGTACTTGGGCACCTCATGCGTCTCACGCCTGGCCGCCGCATCCGATACCACCTCCGGCAGGCGGAGCAGCTCGCGGATCAGCGCCTGCTCGGCAGGGTGGCGCAGAAGGGCGGCGGCATCAGCCGTCGAGGCCTTGACGCCCCGCTCGCGGGCATTGCGCAGGATCGAGCAACAGCGCGCGTGCGCGTACTGCACGTAGTAGACCGGGTTCTCGTTGCCCTGCCGCTTCGCCAGCTCGATGTCGAAATCGATGCCGGTCGTTGTCGCACGCGACCCGAAGAACCAGCGCGCCGCATCGGGACCGATCTCTGCCAGCAGCTCGTCGAGCGTAACGAACTCGCCGGCCCGCTTGCTCATCCCGATCTCGGTGCCATCCCTGACGAATCGCACCCAGGCCATGAGCAGCCAGTGGACCGATTCAGGGTCGAGTCCCAGCGCCCGGGCGGCGGCGCGGTTGCGCGCCACCGTGCCGTGATGGTCTTCGCCCCACAGGTAGATCAGCTCGTCGAAGCCACGCGAAAACTTCTGGGCCAGGTAGCCGATGTCGGACGCAAAGTAGGTCGGCTGCCCGTTGGAGCGGTACACCACGCGATCCTTGTCATCGCCGAAGGCAGTGGACCGGAACCAGACCGCGCCGTCCTGCTCGTACACGTGGCCGGCCTTGCGGAGCTCCCCGACGGCGCGCTCGACCCATCCGTCGCCGTAGAGCGACCCCTCGGTGGTCCACACGTCAAAGTGCACGCCCAGGCGGTCGAGGCTCTCCTCGATCCCGGCGCGCACCCGCTCACTTGCCCAACGGCCCAGGACCTCTCCGGCGTCGGCGCCGTTGGTCGTAGCCGCGGCCCAGACGTCGTCCGGCAGCCTGGCAGCCAGTTCGGCAACGTACTCGCCGTGGTAGCCATCCTCCGGGATCGGGCCACCCGTCCTGCGTGCTTGGACGGAGAGACCCAGGTTCCGGACCTGGGCGTTGAAGTCGTTGAAGTAGTACTCGCGCGTCACGCGGTGGCCAACCGCCTCGAGGACGCGGCACAACAGGTCCCCGACGAAGGCGCCGCGGGCATTGCCCAGCGTCAGAGGGCCTGTGGGATTGGCGCTGACGAACTCGACGTTCACCGAGCGCGGACGCCCGACCGGGACTCGCCCGTAGCCGGCGCCCGCGCTCAGCATCGCGCCAACCTGCGAGGCAACCCAACCCGCCTCGAGACGGATGTTGATGAAGCCCGGCGGCGCGACCTCGGCGGAGCCCATCGCCTCCGGAAGCTTCAGCTCGGCGACGAGCGCCTCGGCGATGCGCATCGGCGGCATGCGTGCCGTCGGCGCGAGCTGCATCGCCGCGTTGGTGGCGTAGTCCCCGTGCTCCGCCCGCGCAGGTCGCTGGATGCTCACCGGAGGGAGCGGCGTCTGGCTCACGGGGAGGGTGCCGGAGACCACCGCGTTGGTTCGAGCGCGCTCCACCGCGGCGCGCAAGGTATCGCGGACGCTGTTCATGAGCGGCGAATCCTAGCTCCCTATCCCGAATCCGACGGCGGGACGGACCCGCAGGCGCGCGGAGAGCCAGGCAATCGTCCTGGCCGCGAAGAGCGCGATTCCGAGGTTCAAGCTCAGCCAGATCGGGGCGAGGGTTCGATCCGCCTCTGTCAGGACCGGATGGGCAGCGAGCAGGAGAAGGAGTGTGCCGATGGCTACGGCGAAGGGGAGAGACCACCAGTGTCGCGCGATGACGAAGCCACCGGCGGCGACGAGCAGGCTTCCCCAGGTGAGCGGCTGGCCTGGCAGGGATCGGACCAGGCGTGCGCCGATGCCGGCGTCTCTCTGCAGCAGAAAGCCGATGGGGTTCGGGACGTCGGGCCTGCTGAA
The DNA here is from genome assembly GCA_005879815.1 of Chloroflexota bacterium. Taxonomy (GTDB): domain Bacteria; phylum Chloroflexota; class Limnocylindria; order QHBO01; family QHBO01; genus CF-82. The sequence goes on along the minus strand of VBKA01000077.1, from coordinate 4,397 downwards.
GTGCAAGGTCGGAATGTCCTGGAGCTGGTCGGCTATCGATGGAAGGCCCGCGACTGCCGCGTACGCGGCGAAGGCCAGCAGCGGCAGAATCGTGACCGCGGCCACGACTGCGAAACGCTGCCAGGTTGATGAGCGTGCGATGAGTGCAACGAGGGTGCAGATCGCCAGTGTGACGGGGAGCACCACGGCCGACTGGCGCGTGAATGCCAGCACCAGGCCGCTGCTGCCGGTGGCCACGAGCCAGCGGCGATCACCGGTGACCACGAATCGAGCAACGCATGCCAGCGCCAGGAACCACAGCGCGATACCGAGCCCGTCCGTGGTGAGGTCAACCAGCCAGCGCGCCAGGTAGACGTTTCCCAGGGTCAGGACCAGGAAAAGGCCGGCGACCAGCCAGCCCGTGAGCGGAGCGAGCAGGAGCCCTGCAGCGACGGTCACGATCACGACCGCCGCCGCACTGACAAGCAGCGGCGCCTCGCGACCAAGGAGTGGGAAGCCGGCCGCGCTGACGAGGGGCATGACCGGACGCATCCGGTACAGGCCCGCCCATCGCTGCCTCGCAGGCTCGTCCCAGCCGCTCCACCATGCTCCGGACGAGTCGCGCCGCAGGGTTGCGAGCAGCTGGGGATCTGCGTACTCGTGCACCAGCTGCCAGCTCAGATCCCAGGATTCATGGACTGCGACGCCCGCGTACTGGTACGCGTACATCGAGTACCAGAGCGTGTCGTAACCCGCCCGGGGCCTGATGGTCGACCACATCAGCACCCAGGCGGCAAGTCCAACCATGGCCAGGGCGAGCCCTCGGAGGAGCCAATGCCTGTTGAGGCTCCGGACCGCCGCCATGCCCGTTCCTGCGCCTCCGGAAGCTCCCGCCTTATCGGTCACGCGCCAGACGCAGCTCGAGTGCCTGGTCGGGCGTGAATTCGCGCAGGCCAAGGGCGTCGGCCGCCACCTCGAGGAGTGCGGCGGTGGGTGCCAGGCCGATGAGCTCGCAGTGGTCGACATCGGTCCCGGCCTCTCGGGCGAGGCGCCGGATCTCGTTGACCACCGTCGCAATGCCCGTCTCCTCCCAGTCGACGAGGTTCAGGCTGACCTGCGCAGAGGGGCGCTCTCCGGGATTCTCGAGGAGCAGGCCCATGGCCTGCACCGCCGGCAGGCCCCCTGACGATTCGCGGATGACCCCGGCGATGCGACGAGCGACCTCGACGTCCTCCGTGGCCAGGTTCACGTTGAAGGCGATGAGCGGCTTGCGAGCGCCGACCGCCACCGCGCCCCCACGAGAATGGAGCCGCGCCGGGCCGAAGTCGGGGTCCCGGTCGGGGTTCGTTCCGAGCTCGGCCTTGAGGCCCTCGTACTGGCCGCGACGAACGTCGGCCAGCCGCCTCCGGTCCGGCCGCAGGGCCGCTGCGCCGTAGAGATAGACCGGCAGGTCGTACAGCTTTGCGATCAGCTCCCCGAAGCGCCGCGCCAGGTCGACGCACTCCTCGAGGCGGGTGTGCCCGAGAGGCACGAACGGGATCACGTCGACCGCGCCGATGCGGGGATGCGCTCCCTCGTGCTGGCTCATGTCGATCAGCTCAAGTGCCCGCCCGACGGCGGCCGTGGCGGCCTTCACCACCGGCTCAGCGCTTCCCGCGAAGGTGACCACGCTGCGGTTGTGCGTCTCGTCGCGCGAATGATCGAGCAGCGTCACGCCATCGATCTGACCGATGGCGTGTACGATCTCGGCGAGCACCTCAGGCCGTCGTCCCTCCGAGAAGTTCGGGACGCATTCGATCAGGCTCGCCACGTCGCGATCTTACCGCCCACCGGCTCCCACCCAGCCCGATGTACGCTCCCGGGCATGCCCCGGCTGCATGGCGACAAGGTCGTCCCTGTTGGGACCAGCGCGTGACTGGGACCTTGTACCTCGTCCCGGTCCCAATCGGCAATCCAGCCGACATCACCCTCCGCGCCCTCGAGACGCTGCGTAGCGTCGACCTGGTGGCGGCGGAGGACACGCGCCATTTCCTCACGCTCCAACGTGCCCACGGGCTCACGGCCCGCAGCATCTCCCTGCACGACCATAACGAGGCGGCGCGCGTGCCCGAGCTGGTCGCCCTCATGCAGCAGGGGACGAGCGTCGCGGTGGTCAGCGACGCGGGCACCCCAGTCCTGAGCGACCCGGGCTACCGCCTCGTCTTGGCGACGATCGAGGCAGGGATCGGCGTGATCAGCCTGCCAGGCGCGTCGGCGATCACGACCTCCCTTGCGGGGTCCGCCCTGCCTCCCGTGCCCTTCCGGTTCTGCGGCTTCCCGCCACGCGCCGCAGGCCCGCGCATGTCCTTCTACCAGGGACTGTCCGCCGACCCGGCCACCCTCGTCCTGTTCGAGGCTCCGCACCGGCTCCTGGCATCCCTGCGCGACGCCCAGGCAGCTCTGGGCAATCGCTCTGCGTGCCTCGCCCGCAACCTCACCAAGCCGCACGAGCGCTACCTGCGGGGCACGCTGGCCACGCTGATCGTCGGCCTGCAAGCGGAGGGCACCGTCCGTGGCGAGTGCACCGTGCTCATCGCGGGCGCGTCGCGGGAGCTCCAGCGCCAGGGGCGGGCCGCGTCTGTCGCGGAGGCGGCCGACGCTGCCACGATCCTGCTGGCCAAGGGAGCTCCGCCGCGCGCCGTGACCGCACTCCTGACCACGACCTTTGGCCTCTCGCGCCGAAAGGCGTACGAGATCGCTCACCGACGCGGAGGCCAGGAGTGAATGCGAACGAGCCGGCGGACGATGACGTCCGCGCGGTCGTCGGCCGCGTTGCCGAGTCGAGGCGCTATCGCGCCGTCGATCCGGCCGTGGTGCGGCGCCTCGCATCCGAGGAGCTCCGTCGCGCACGCGGCCCGGATGACGCGGTCAAGCGCGTCAAGCGTCGCCTCCATCAGGCGGTGGGCGCCTATCGAACCTCCGCCGCCGGTGGCGCCATCGACCGCGACATCGAGCGCCTGACCGCTGCCAGTCAGGGGGATCGCTCCGGAGGCGAGCTGCGGGCCGTATGCCGAGACCTGCTCGCCCGGCACGCCTCGACGAGGGAGCGCCTGCCATTCCTCGACCGGTTCTACACAACCATCTGGGACGCCATCGGCGGTGCGCCGGCCAGCCTGCTGGACCTGGGATGCGGCCTGGCGCCCTTGGCGCTGCCGTGGATGCAGCTGCCAGCGTCGGCTACGTACCACGCCATCGACGCCGACTCCAGGGCCATTCGTCTGGTTGACGCCTTCCTGTCCTTGGTCGGGCGGCCACACGTGGCGGAGGCGCGCGACCTCGCCGGCGAGGTCGACCTGCCCGCGGTCGACGTCGCGCTCCTCCTCAAGCTGGTTCCGATCCTCGACCGGCAGGACCCCGCGGCTTCCGTCCGTCTCCTGCGGAGCCTCGCGGTGCGTCACATGGTCGTCAGCTTCCCGATCCGCTCGCTCGGCGGCCGCGGCCGCGGAATGGAAACGACCTATCGCCGCCGACTCGAGGCCCTGCTGCGCGACCTCGATCCACGAGTGCGGCGCGTCACGGAGGCATCGGTCCCCAACGAGCTGGTCGTGGTGCTCACGCTCAGTCGCGAGCACCCCGCGGATGCCTGAGCCCCTCACCACGCGGCGGGCAACGCTGGCTGTTCCGACGTTCCTGCCGGATGCGACGCGGGCCGGCGTGCGTGGCGTGTCGAGCGAGGATCTCGCGACGGTCGGAGTGGAGGGGTTGATGGTCAACGCCTTTCACCTGCTCCGTCGGCCCGGTGCTCGCGCGGTGCAGGCTGGGGGCGGGATCCATCGGTTCATGGGCTGGAGCGGCCCGGTGCTGAGCGACTCCGGAGGATTCCAGGTCTGGTCGTTGATCCGCCAGGATCCAGCCAGGGGCGTGATCCGCGACCACGAGGTCATCTTTCGCGAGCCATCCACCGGCCAGAAGTGGATCCTCACCCCGGAGCGAGTCGTGCAGATCCAGTTCCAGCTCGGGTCGGACGTGGTGGTCTGTCTCGACGACTGCACCGATGCGGCGTCCCCATATGACGAGCAGGCGCGCAGCGTGGAGCGCACAGTCGCGTGGGCGCGCAGATCACGCGAGGAGTTCGATCGCCTGGCAGGACAGCTCCGGGATGGGCAGGTGCCGCCGAAGATCTTCGCCGTGGTCCAGGGAGGGGGCGACGAAGCGCTGAGGCGCGCGTGCGCGAGCGAGCTCGCGGGCATTGGCTTCGACGGCTACGGCTTCGGTGGATGGCCACTGGGTGCGGATGGGCTGCTTCTGACCGATGCGCTGCGCTGGGTCGTCGCGGCTTTGCCGGAAGCGGCCACCAAGCATGCTCTGGGGATCGGCCGTCCGGATCACCTGGTGAGCGCCTTTGCGCTCGGATACTCCCTCTTCGACTGCGCCCTGCC
>VBKA01000276.1 GCA_005879815.1 Chloroflexota bacterium | reverse complement strand
ATGGGCGGCTTCTGGGACTACGGCCCGCTGGGCGTGGAGCTGAAGAACAACCTCAAGGCCGCCTGGTGGCGCTCGATGGTCCAGCTGCGTGACGACATCGTTGGCCTGGACGCGGCGATCGTCATGAACCCGCGAGTCTGGGAGGTGTCCGGTCACGTCGCGGGCTTCAGCGACCCCATGGTCGACTGTCGCAACTGCAAGCTCCGCTTTCGCGCAGAGGACCTGAAGGGGCCGCCCAGCGAGATCGCCTGCCCGAACTGCGGCCAGCGCGGAACCCTCACAGAGCCTCGGAAGTTCAACCTGATGTTCAAGACCCACGTGGGGCCGGTCGAGGACACCGCGTCGGTCGCCTACCTGCGCCCCGAGACGGCCCAGGGGATCTTCGTCAACTTCGACAACGTGGCGACCGTCACGCGCCGCAGGCTCCCGTTCGGGATCGCGCAGGTGGGGAAGAGCTTCCGCAACGAGATCACGCCGGGCAACTTCATCTTCCGCGACCGCGAGTTCGAGCAGATGGAGATGGAGTTCTTCGTCCATCCCCGCGACGAGGACACCTGGTTCGCGTATTGGGTCGCGGAGCGCCTGCGGTGGTGGACCGATGCCGTTGGCATCGCGTCGGAGCGGCTCCGCCTGCGGCCGCACGACCCCGACGAGCTCTCGCACTATTCGAAGCAGACGACCGATATCGAGTACGCCTTTCCGATGGGCTGGTCGGAGCTGGAGGGCGTGGCGGACCGCACGGACTACGACCTGACCGCGCATTCCCGCGGCTCGGGCAAGTCGCTGACCTACTTCGACGAGGGCGCGGGAGAGCACCTCACGCCGTACGTCATCGAGCCCGCCATGGGCGTGGATCGCGCGGTCTTGACGGTGTTGCTCGACGGCTTCGAGGAAGAGCCGCTCGAGCGCGAGAAGCGCGTGGTCCTGCACCTGCGGCCGTCCCTGGCGCCGGTCAAGGTGGCGGTCCTCCCGCTCCTCCGCAACCGGCCCGAGCTGGTCGAGATCGCTCGCCGGCTGGCCGGCGACCTGCGACCTTCACTGCCAGCCATGTACGACGACACGGCGTCGATCGGCAAGCTGTACCGTCGCCAGGATGAGATCGGGACGCCCTTCTGCGTCACCGTCGACGTCGATTCCCTGACCGATGGAGCGGCTACCATCCGGGAGCGCGACAGCATGACCCAGGAGCGCGTCGCGCTGGCGCAGATTCCCGGACGCATCCAGGACCTGGTGGCGGGGAGTGCATGGACGGGGACCGCCAGACCGGGCGAAGCGGCCGGCGATGCCTGACGCGCGGAACGACAACCCGGGCTCGATCGAGGATGACTGGCTGGGGGCGCCCATGTACTTCAGCCATTTCGATGCGGCAACCACTCGTGCGCTGATCCAACGCGCGGGTATCCGCATCCTCTCGGCAGATCTCGTGGAGGAGGAGGACGGGCGCGATGCCGGGGCGGTGTTCCTGTGGGTGATCGGGCGCGTTGACTGAGCTCTCGGCATTCGCGGAGGTGCAGGCCGCATTCGAGCGCGGTGATCACCCGGATGTGTTGCGCCGCACCGAGACGATCCTCGCCGAGCGGCCCGGCGACGATGCCGCGCACGAGCTTCGGGCCAGGTCGCTCCTCGCCGTTGGGCGCGTGCGCGAGGCCGAAGCCGAGGCGGAGAACGCAGTCCGGCTCGATCCCGATGAGATCCGGTACCGCGAGCTGCTGGCCGAGGTGCTCGCCAGCGAGGGCGCGCACCGTGACGCCGCCGACGAGTATCGTCGCCTGGCCGCCGGCGATCCCCGGCAGGCGGAGTGGACGGTGGCCGAGGCGCGAGAACGGCTCGGAGCGGCGCAGCCGGAGATGGGGATCGATGCCGCCCGCCGCGCCCTCCGCCTCGATCCCCAGAACGCAACTGCCCAGCTGGCGCTGGCCCAGGGCCTGACGCGTCTCGGCCAGCCACGACCCGCGTTGGAGGCGGCACTGCGGGCGGCCGCTCTCCAGCCGGAGGATCCGGCGGCGCAGGAGACCCTCGCCGACGCCAGGTGGCTGGTGGGGGAGGAGGCCGAGGCGCTCGAAGGCTATCGGGCGCTCGCCGGACGCCTCAGTGGCTCGGGGCGAGAAGCCGTGCTGCAGAAGGCGAGGACGCTCGTCCGACTGCGCTCAGGCTGGCTCGGGCGCCTGGTCTGCCGTGTGCCGCTCCTCTTCGAGCTTGCCCTCCGGAATGGCTGGCTGAGGGTCTCGTGAGAGTCGGGCTCCTGCGCGAGCGGATCGTGGCGGCGCTGGCCACCGGTCTCCATCGTCCGGAGCCGGAGGTGGTGGCCCTCACCGCGGATCGCACCAAGGCGATGGCCGTGGCCCTTGCTGGCCGGCGCGACGACGAGGAGGTGGAGGTCGAAGAGCTCGACGTGACCACGGCGCGGGCCGCCGCGATCCTCGGTTTCCATCCCGAACACGTGCGTCGCCTGATTCGAGGCGGACGCCTGCGAGCGCGTCGTGTGGGTGGGGATTTCCGCGTCCGGCTGAACGATCTGTGGCCCCTCCTGGAGGTCCGGCACCGCGAGCCGGGGAGGCGGAGGCTTCGCGTCCGCCGCTAAAGGTCCGGGTTGGGCTGGCGCGGAGGTCTCGACTAGGATGCGCCGGTGACCGAGGAGGGCGGTAGCGGCACGCGGCTGGTCTGCCCCGCGTGTGGAAGAGCACGCGAGGCGGGCGGGCGCTTCTGTCCCGGTTGTGGGCTCGATTAT
>VBKA01000274.1 GCA_005879815.1 Chloroflexota bacterium | reverse complement strand
GCGATCTGCTCATGCGACTCCGGTCCGCCGAGGTAGCGCGTCATCTCAGGATCGCCCATGCTGGCCTCGAGCAACGGGAGGTCGCCTTCCTCCCAGTCTCGCAGCGACATCGGCTCCATGACAGGCTCGAAGCCTAGTCGAAGCCCAGCCGTAGCCTGCATCGTCGCACCGTCCGGAGACTCGATTTCCGCGCCTCGCCCCTATACTTGCGCCTCGTCACAGCACGACGCGTTCGTGTGTCTGCGGCGGAGACCCGCTCATGAGCGACCCCTATCCGTACAACGGCCGCCTCAGCCGGTGGGAGGAAGTTGCCCCCGGCCTGGTCATCGTGGGCGTCGAAAGCCTCGACCCGCCGTTCGCATTCGAGCCGGGCCAATACGCCACCCTGGGTCTCATGGGTCCGGAGGGCAAGCTGATCCAGCGGCCGATGTCGATCTCCTCCTCCGCCGACGACCTCTCCGAGTACGAGTTCTTCATTCGCCTCGTCGAGGGCGGGGCGTTCACCAACCTGCTCTGGGAGCGCAAGCTGGGCGACCCGATCAACATCAAGGGCCCCAAGGGCCGGTTCCTGCTGCAGGACGACGGCCGCGCGGCCCTGTTCGTGGCCTCCGGCACGGGACTGGCGCCGTTCATGAGCATGCTCGACACGCTCCGCGATCGTGGCCAGGAGCGGCAGGTCGTGCTGCTGCACGGCGTCAGCCACGAGCACGACCTGGCGTGGAGGGGCGAGCTGGAGGCGCTCGAGCGTGACGGCTTTCCGATCCGGTACGTGGGCACCATCTCGCGGCCGCAGCAGAACCCCAGCTGGCGCGGCCTGACCGGTCGGGTCGAGACGATCGTCGAGAGCCAGCTCGACGAGCATGCCCTCACTCCAGAGACGGCGACCCTCTACCTTTGTGGCAACCCGGAGATGATCGTGGCGGTGGACGAGAGCGCCCAGGAGCGCGGCTTCGACCCCGAGCAGGTCCGCAAGGAGCTCTACTGGCCAAAGGGGCGCACGCACGGCGTTGCGGTGGGGGCAGGCGCCGCGGTAACGGAAGCCGAAGATGACGACGAGGCCGATGAGGAGATCGAGCCGTGACTCGTGAGGCAGCGGGCGCGACCAAGGCCGGCTACTACCTGACCACGGCGATCTTCTATCCCACCGCCTCCCCCGCGCTGCACTCGCTCTTCGAGGCGGTCGGAGCCGATGCCCTGGCACGCTACCAGCGCCTGCTCGGCAACGAGACGCGATTCCTGACCGGCATGGATGAGCATTCCGCGCAGGTCGAGCCCCTTGCCCGCCAGCACGGGACGGATCCGAGCTCGCTCGTCGACGAATGGGCCGCGAGCTGGCGCTACGACCGCTTCATCCGCACCACCGATGGCGACCACGTCGAGGCATCCCTCGAGATGGTCCGCCGCGCCCAGGCAGCGGGTGACATCTACAAGGGCACCTACTCGGGCTGGTACTGCCCCGGCGACAACGAGTTCAAGACCGAGTCTCAGCTCGTCGACGGCCACTGCCCCGACCACCCCACCCTCGAGCTGCAGTGGCTGGAGGAAGAGAACTACTTCTTCAGACTGAGCCGATACCAGGAAGCCCTCGAGCGCCTGTACGCCGAGAACCCGAGCTTCTGTGAACCTGAGCACTTCCGCAATGAGGTCCTCGCCTGGCTGCGGGAAGGCCTGCGCGACTTCTCCGTGAGCCGCGCCGGAACGGCCTGGGGCATTCCGTTTCCGGGTGACCCCGACCATCGGATCTACGTCTGGTTCGACGCGCTCACCAACTACGTCACCGGGGCTGGGTTCCCGGGCGACCCCGGCGCCTTCGAACGGTGGTGGCCGGCGGATGTGCACGTCATCGGCAAGAACATCACCCGCTTCCATTGCCTCTACTGGCCGGCGATGCTGATGAGCGCCGGGCTCCCATTGCCGCGACAGGTCTTTGCCCACGGATTCATGACCTTTCGCGGCGAGAAGATGAGCAAGACCCGGGGCAACGTGATCCGTCCCGAGGACGCCGTCGCGCTCTTCGGTGTTGATGGGACGCGCTATGTGGTGCTGCGCGAGATCCCGTTCGATCGCGACGCGGACATCACCCTGGGCGGCCTGGTGCGCCGCTACAACGCGGACCTGGCGAACGACCTGGGAAACCTCGTCAACCGCACGGTGAGCATGAGCGCCCGTTACACCGATGGCGCCCTTCCGGCGGTCTCCTCCGCCGGCGCGCCCGCGGATCTCGAGCTGCGCGCGACCGCCGAGAGGATCATCGCCGACTACCACACCGCCATGGGGAGCCTGCAGTTCGACGAGGCGCTCGTCGCGCTCATGGCGCTCGCCGGGGCGGGGAATGGGTATGCGGAGTCTCAGGCTCCCTGGAACCTGAATCGCCAGCGGGAGACCGAACGCGTCGGACAGGTCCTGTCGGTGATGGCCGAGACGTGCCGTCTGCTGGGGCACCTGCTGGCGCCCTTCACGCCCGCAAGCGCCGCCCGCCTGGCGGAACAGCTGGGCGTGCCCGCGCCATACGACGCCCGCGGCGCGGGCGGTCCGGGCCTTGCCACGCTTCTCGCCTGGGGCAGCGGTCCGGAGGGATGGCACACGGGTGCCGCACAGCCTCTCTTCCCGCGCACGGAGCTGCCCGAGGAGGGCGGATCGCTCGACGACACGCCGCCGGATGACCCGATGCGGGACACGGCCTCGCCGGGAGTCGCTTCCTGACTCGCCATCGGGCGCCGGAGCGGCTGCCGGGCCTGATCGACTCCCATTGCCACCTCCAGCATCCCGCCTTCGGCGGCGGCCGCGAGGCGGTCATCGAGCGCGCCCAGCAGGCGGGGATCGTTCGCATCGTGGTCCCGGGCTGGGACTTGCCGAGCTCGGAAGGGGCCCTCGAGCTGGCCGAGGGTCATCCAGACTTCATCGAGGCCGCCGTGGGGATCCATCCGCACCACGCAGCAGACGCCGATGAACAAGCATGGGCGCGGCTCGAGCTGCTGGCCGCCGACCAGCGGGTTGCGGCGGTCGGCGAAATCGGGCTGGACTTCTTCCGGAACCTCTCACCACCCCGCGTCCAGAGGGAGGCGTTCGCCCGACAGCTCGACCTGGCGCACCGGGTCGGCAAACCCGTCCTGGTCCACGACCGCGACGCCCATGAGGCGGTCACGTCGGCGCTCCTCGGCTGGGACCATGCCTCGCGTGACGAGGCGGGAGACGTCGGAGCCGCCCCACTTGGTGTCCTGCACTGCTTCTCTGGTGACGCGGCCATGGCGGCCAGCCTCGCCGCGCGCGGCTACCTCGTCTCGTTCGCGCTGCCGGTCAGCTTCCGTTCCGCGATCGGGCCTCGCGCCGCGGCGTCGGAGCTCGCCGAGGAGGCGATCCTGGTCGAGACCGACGCTCCCTGGCTGGGTCCGGGGAGCGAGCGGCGCAACGAGCCGACCACTGCCCTGCGGGTGGCCGTTGAGCTGGCCCGCCTACGCGCAGCCACCCCCGAGACGATCGCCGGCGCCGCCAATGCCAACCTGGCGCGGCTGCTGAGGACCGAGGCGATCCGCAGCTGAACACGGGCCTGCTGGCACGCCACTTGCGGAATTCGGGCCGGTAACTCGAGTCCCCGAAGGAGGGTCAAGAGCGCATGGGCCAGGTCAATGTCAACCCGCCCCCGCCGGGCCAGCCGGTGGGACCGCCGGTGGCGCCTGGGCCGGTTGATGGCACCGGAATCGGCTTCATCGTCGGCATCCTGATCGCCATCCTGATCATCGCGCTGCTCGTCTGGTTCCTGCTGATCAACCCAGGCGGCGGAGCGAACAATGGGGGAACCAACACCGGCAACCAGGCAACGCCAAGCGCCAGCGCGATGCTGGATTTGGCGTAATCGCTTAGGCCCGCGCGCTGCCCCGGCGCGGGCCTTCTTCTCGTCCCGCCCGCCTTCCCGATCTCGGCCGGGGCGCGACGCGGCGGGACCGTGTTGAGCGGCGCCGGCCTTCGGGTCCGGCGCCGCCCCTTCGTGTCCGCAGCGGACGCCAGCAGCGCCCTTCAGCGCCGAAATCGGGTTGACAAGCTGCTCGCCCAGCGTGTACCGTTCTGGCACTCTCCGGTCAGGAGTGCCAGCACCGGTCGCATCGGCCAGCCCGGCACCCGCGGAGGGTCCAATGGCATCCGCACCGCAGTGCGACTACGTGAGGAGGCAACACGCACACATGGCGACCACGGTCAAGGCAGCCACGCAACTCAAGCCGCTGGGAGATCGGCTCGTGATCCGGCCGACACCACGCGAGGAGATGACCAAGAGCGGCATCGTGCTGCCCGACACCGCGAAGGAGCGCCCGCAGGAGGGCACCATCCTGGCGGTTGGCCCCGGCCGAACCCT
>VBKA01000076.1 GCA_005879815.1 Chloroflexota bacterium | reverse complement strand
CGCCGCGCAGCAAGGGCCCCACGCCGCGTCGGACGCGGGAGGCGGCACCCGAGGGTGGCGAGGTCCCCGCAGAGGAGGGCGAGGCACCGGGCGGCGAGGGCCAGCGGCGCCGCCGCGGTCCGGCACCCCAGCCGGCCTGATCAAGCCGAACCAGCGTTTCGAGAACGGCTCGCCTCCCGGGGCGAGCCGTTTCCGTTTTCATCGGCGCGCGAATCGGCGCGCGATATCGGCGCGCGAAGGGCAGCCATAACCAACCGATATGGGCAACCTCAGAAACTGGACCGATGCCCGCGGCGCTGCGATGTGCAGCCACGATCTCGTATGGACCACTGAAGCGCTCAGCGACCCAAGAATCTGGCGCTTCAGTGGTCAGTCTGGCCTGCTGACGTCACATTCGGCAGCTGAGCGCTCGTGATGGTCGCCTCGTTGGTCCACTGGTGATCCTGCCGTCACATCTGGAGCTCAATCGGCCACACCGCCCCCAGCAATGCCCAGCTGGAGGCCTCCGTCGTGCACCGGGTGCAAACCGCACGGCCGAGGGGCCGGGCCGAGGGAGTCTTAGTCCTTTCGGGTCATGTTGACGGTAGGAGGTGGATCGTATACTCGCCTGCGTTGCGTGCAGGCACCCCTGCACCCCGAGTGAACCCTGTGGGAGCCTGCCATCCCGATGATCGACGATCCGCTCGCCAACACCACCACCACAGACGCTCCGGATTGGACCGTTGACGCCGGTGAGGGAACCCTCGCGCCGCGCTCCGCCCTCGAAGTGCTCACCAGCCTCAACGAGCGGATTGCATCCGGCAAGATCGACGAATTCCAGCCGATCGCGACCGGCTTCGTGCCGCTCGACAAGACGATTGGCGGGGGATTGCGACCTGGCGAGCTGCTGCTGATCGGTGGGGCCCAGGGGTCGGGCAAGACGACCATGGCCCTGCAGATGGCGCGCAACATGGCGGCCGGCGGCCAGTCGAGCGTCCTCTACGTGTGCTTCGAGCACGAAGAGGAGTACTTGATCCAGCGGCTGATCGCCATGGAATCAGCGCTCACCCACCTCCCGCAGAAGAGCGGCGCGGTGAAGATCCAGGACGTCAAGAAAGAAGTCCTCGGCAGCTACACCGCATCGGCCGAGTCCGGCCAGAAGGCAAAGCTGGGAGCCAACCCGCGGCTGAGGCCGCCGCTGGAGCGCATCGCCCGTTATGGGAGCGCGCTCCACCTGATGCGCGGCACGGCGACGGCCAGCACCGTCGACAACATGCGCCACCTGGTTGCCGAGTACCGCGGTCCGGAGCACCACCGGCTCGTGCTGGTGGTCGACTATCTCCAGAAGGTCCCGGTCTTCCCGGAGCCCTCGGACGAGGCGGAAAAGGTGACTCGGATCGTCTCCGGGCTGAAGGACATCGCGCTCTCCATGGAGATCCCGGTGATCGCCATCGTGGCGGCGGACCGGGAAGGCCTCAAGGCCAAGCGCCTGCGCAATCATCACCTGCGCGGCAGCAGCGCCATCAACTACGAGAGCGACATCATCCTGATCCTGAATGACAAGTACAACATCGTGGCCAAGGTGAACATCGAGTTCAACCCGTACCAGGCGCAGCGCTACCGCGACTGGGCGGTGGTCACGGTCGAGAAGAACCGGGGCGGCCAGGACAACGTCGACCTCGAGTACGAGAAGCTGTTCGAGTACAGCTGCTTCGATCCGACCGGTCGGGTGACGGCCGAGAAGCTCATTGAGGAGCGTCTCTTCAACGAGTGAGAGGGCGCTGACAACCGCATGGAGCCGGTCGATCCATATCGCGTCCTGCAGGTCGCGCCACACGCCGAGCAGGAAGTAATCCAGGCCGCGTACAGGGCGCTCGCGCTCAAGTACCACCCGGATCGCGATCGCACCACCTACGCGCTGCGCCGCATGCTCCAGGTCAACGCGGCCTACACCCTGCTGCGTGACGAGGCGGCGCGCTCCAGCTGGGATCGTTCGCAGCGAACTGATCGACAGCCCGGGGGCGCCGTATCGGTCGCGCCTCCTCCGCGCTCGGAGGCGGCGGGCACCCGCGTCAGCTTCGGGCGCTACGCCGGCTGGACCTTGCGGGACCTCGCCCGCCAGGACCCGGAGTACCTGCGCTGGCTTAGCCGGCACTCTTCCGGGATCTCATATAGGACCGAGATCTACCAGATCCTGGGACGCATGGGAGCGACCGCCGCCTAGGCCGCTACCCTACAGCCCATGACGCTACGTGGCAGCCCGCGCCCCACGGCCGAGCGCGGGCAAGCGCATCGTCGTCCGGCGCCTCTCCGCGCGGTCTTCCTGGACGTTGGCGACACGGTCATGCGGCCCAGTCCCTCTTGGGAGCAGATCTACGCCATGGCCTTCGCCGAGTACGGCATCCAGGTCGACGTGGAGGCGCTGCGCATTGCGCTCCGGCAGGCCTATCACCACGGTGGATGGGGCATGGCGGGCGGCTTCGAGCCGAACGAGGAGTCGAGCTTTCAGCGGACGGTCGAGATCGACCGCCTGGCGATCGCGGGGTTGGGGATCGGTCCGTTGCCAGATGCCTTCTTCCGGCGCCTGTCCGAGCTGTTCCTGGTGACCAGCCACTGGCACGTCTTTCCTGAGGTTCCGGCCGCGCTCGACGCTCTGCAGGCGCGCCACCTGATCGTCGGGGCGGTCAGCAACTGGGTCTGGTCGCTTCCAGAGCTGTTGCACTCGCTGGAGCTGGTCAGCCACTTCGACTTCATCGCTGCCTCCGCCCGCGTCGGGTTCGAGAAGCCGCACCCGGGCATCTTCCGCTACGCGCTGAAGGAGGCCGGCGTGCGCCCGTCCGAGGTGATCCACGTTGGCGACCACCTCGACGCCGACGTGGAAGGGGCCCTGAAGGTCGGCATCGCGCCCGTCCTGATCGACCGCAACGACCGATTCAAGCGCGAGGACGTTCGGGCCGACGTCCCCATCATCACCGCCCTCGACCAGCTGATCCCCATCGTCGATTCGCGCGGCGTTGCGGCACCGGCCCGCTCGGCATGATCGAGCGCTGGCGCTGCTTCGTGGCCGTTCCGCTCCCCGCAGGCCTGCGGTCGAACCTGACCGATGTCGTGAGCGCCTGGCGTGGCGGACCCGATGCGCCTGACCTGCGCTGGACCGACCCCGCCGGCTGGCACCTGACCCTGGCCTTCCTGGGCTGGATCGACGCTGCACTGACCGAGGATGTCCTTGCCGGGCTGGTCGCGCCGGCAAGGAACACACGACCGGCGGACCTGGCTGCCGGGGGCCTGGGCGCGTTCCCATCGCCACGACGGGCGCGGGTGCTGTGGTACGGCATCGCCGATGAGCGCAACACGGCGGGTCTCCTCGCGGAAGGGGTACGCCGCGCCCTAGCGACCATTGTTCCGCGCGTCGAGGAGGGATCGCCGTTCCGGCCGCACGTCACCGTGGCACGAGCGCGGGCTGAGCGCGGTGTGGACCTTTCGGCGTGGATCGCCGGACGCGCAGTGCCGTCGGGCGTCGTCCCGCTGGAACGTGTGATCCTGTACCGATCACACCTCGGCCGCGGCCCGGCGCAGTACGAGCCGCTCGCAGCGGTGACCCTTGGCACGGGGGGGCGAATCGTGCGAGACGTCGAAGCGGAGGCATGGGTCCATGGTTGAAGGCCTGAGCGCTCCGCGCATGCCCCATGATCCGGTGGTGGCCGTGATCGGGGACGGAGACCCGCGCGGTCCGGATGCTCACCGCGTCCTCGAGTGGGCAGAAGAGGTGGGCACGCTGCTGGCGCGCGGTGGCGCGACGGTGGTGACCGGCGGCCTGGGCGGCGTCATGCAGGCCGCTTCGAAGGGCGCGCTGGGGGCCGGCGGGCTGACGATTGGGTTTCTGCCGGGGGAGGACTCAACCGAGGCGAACGAGTTTGTGCGCATCCCGATCGCTACAGGGCTCGGGGTCGTTCGCAATCTGGTGGTCGTCACCAGCGCGGATGCGGTGGTCGCCGTGGGTGGGCGCCACGGAACGCTATCGGAGATCGGCCTGGCCCTGCGAATGGGTCGCCAGGTGGTCACGCTGGGGTCGTGGCGGATCGAGTCGGATCAGCGCATGGGTGGCCCGCGCGTGCACCGCGCACGCGACGCGCGCGAGGCGGCTCACCTTGCCTTGCGAATGGCCAAGGACGGGCCGGTGAGGCCACCACAGTAGGGAGCTCGCCAAGGCGCTTCCTGTGGCTTAGAGGTCCGCCCGTGGTGAGGCCGTCTTGGGATGGGCTCCCGGGAACCGTACGGCAACCGATATCGAGGGTCGTGCGACGACCGCGAGCCCGATGATGAGCGCAATGATGGGTCCGATATCGGGAGTGCTCACGAACACGTGACCGATCGTGGTCCACGTCCATGCGGCATACGCCCAGACGACGGCTAGCAGGATGCGGCGAGTCATGCACCGATAATTGCATGCGCGAAACCGAGAAGCACGGCCCAAAAGTCCGCCTAGCCAGGGGGTATTTGGTTACCACATCGACCGTTGGGCGGAGCCTCGCAACTCAGTAATTCGCCCAAAACGACAAAGGTCTTATTGCCCGACAGTCTCATCGATCATCACGGATTGCAGGTGGTGACCGTCGGCGAGCAGGCAGGATCGATCCTGAGAACGCCGTTGGTGTCGGCCAGCCATGCATTGATGTTGAAGACCGAGGAGTCGAACTTGAGCGTCCACGTGATGAGCTGCCCAACCTCGGAGGTCTGGCCCGTATTGCCCTTGAATTGGGCATTGTCTGCTGGTGCGTACTGGATGCCGGCAAGGAAGATATTTCCGCCTCCGGTGAGCTTGAGCGTGTTGTTGTGCGCGTCGTCGCAGGCGGACGGTTCCGGTTCGATGACGAGGCAGTTCGGATCGGGTCGCACCAGGAGGGACATCGGCACTGCGGGACCCCCATTTGGATCCGGAAGGCCTACCGCACCTGACGGACCGCTAGCAGGCAGCGCCCAACTTCCGCTCGAGTTCAAGTACTTGTCTCCGAAGTTCAGGGCGACGAGCGACGTGGCACCGCTGGTCGTCATTTGACCCGGATTGGCATTTGGGTTGTTGGACTCCTTGAAGATCAATGCCGCGCCGGGCTGGTTGGGAACGTACCCACCGATCAATGTCGAGCCGATGCTCAGCCCGTGGTCGAAGTAGTAAACGCCAGGCTCGAGAAGGAACGCCACGTCGTCGGTGTTGTTCGTGAGAGTGAAACCCGAATAGATGCCTGGCTTGAAGCACTTGGCCGTGATCAGGGTTGGGTCATTGACCTTCCTGTTGTTCTTGAGATCGCGGTAGGTGTCTGGCACAAGTGCCTGCTGTGCAGCGCAACCCGTTGTGTCTTGCGCTGACGCTTCGTTTGCGTACGTTGGTGTGCCGGTCGGTGCAGTCGGTATTGAATATCCCGGGTCCGTGATCAGAGAGCCATTCGTCACTCCAGTTGGCGCACCTGACCAGGCCTTGTACGTGTCGTGGTAGTACAGGTTGAAGCCGGAATCAATCTGAAGGAGAGAGTTCGTCCCGGAATAACTCAGGTTCGTATTCACGCCGACGTCTGACTGCCCCACGATGACCTTGCTGCCACCGGTGACAAACAGGTCGTCGTAGTTGGCATCGGTTCCGTTCGTCCGTGGATCCGGTGGTCGCAGGGTGACGATGCCATAGCGACGCGCGTGGACGATCCCAGCGACCGAAGCGGTCCTCACGCTCCAACTCGTCTGCCCGAAGATCCGAGCGAACGTCAGACCGAATGAGGGCTGCCGGATCGTGACCTGGACTGCGAGATCCTGGCTGCAGTCGACGCAGCTCGGCGGAACCGGACAGGAAGTCTCGCTGTCACACGTCTTGACGGTCACGACATACGGCGTTCCCGGAAGAGGGCAACCAGTCGTGTGGCACGCGAGCGTGGCGGCCAACGCGACAGGATTGCCCGTTGACTTGAGCTCATCGATCAGGATCTTCAGGGCATGCTCGCGACCGTGTTGGTACTCGATCGCTCTCGGAACGGCTCGCGTTCCGGGGCGCTGTAGATCCTGCGCGCCCGCTAATGACGCCGCGTCTGCCACCGAGCGTTGCCAGCGGTCGGCCAGGTAGGCACCGCTTATGTCAATGGCCAAGCCCGCGATGCCGATGAGAATCACGAAGATCAGCGCCGCGAGAACCAGGATTTGGCCCCCTTCAAGGGTCTGGTTTCGGTCCGGCGTTGGTGCACTCATGGCTTCTTGGGCTCCATTCGCAGCTCGGTGATCGAGGAAAGACAGAATCCTTTGGATCCGCACGGCGGCGCGAAGATCTGCAGTCCGGGAATGAAGATTGGGACCACGTGGCTTATCCGGACGCGGACGGTCCATACGGTCGTGTTGTCCGCGGGTGGGCAATCGCCTGGTATTACGAGAGCCGGGGGCGGTACCTGTTGCCATTTGACGCCGACGCCTTCATCCCCCATAAGGTCCGGGTCCGTCGCGGTCGACCACCCCCCCGATTGATAGTTCACGAGGACCGCACGCCTCGCCAGTTGATTCGCGGTTGCGGCGACGAGGGTCCTTGATGACGCCGAGTCACATGGACTCGTGGATTGAGTGACCGCCCACCTGGCGGTGTCGCGTGCGATGTCATTGATGCCGTTCTGGCTCCAGAGCACGATCCCGAACTGCACGATGCCGCCGATCACGATCATGAACAGCCCGATTACGAGAGCGAACTCCACCAGCGCCTGGCCGCGGGCGCGCTGCGGGTGGACCGTTTGGCGCTGGTATCTCCGAATCACGGTGGCGGCGGCTCCATTCGGAATTCCGCAGTGGTCGTGATTGCGAAATAGCAACCAGACGCATCACACGTCCCGAGACCCGGGAGATACGGGAAGCCGGGAAGTAGAACTGGGGCTCGGTGAGTGAGGCGGATTGTTACGAACGCCGTCGTGGAGCTGTCGAGGGGTGGGCATGCTCCTGTCGGATAGGACCAAATGACTTCCACGCCCTCGGTGCTGGGAGGCGCGGCGGGCAGCGAGGTGTTGTCGGGGTGACGAAATTCGACGCGTTCCAGGTGCCTGCCGTATAACCCATCAAGCCGGATTGCTGAGCCAAAGAGTCAGCCTCCGTGACCGGTTGCGGGTCTGGGCTAAGCGTTGTCGCGTTATGGCATGGGTTCACGTCTTGTGTCGCGGCCCACCTGCCGACGTCTCGGCCGATCTGGGTCAGCGAATGCTTCGTGGCGAAGATCACGCCGTACTGGATGACGCCCCCCACGAGGATGAGCAGGATCGGAAGGATTAACGCGAACTCCACGAGAGACTGGCCGCGCGATGCATGGCGTTCGCCATCGCACCGGCGCGCCGGAAACCGCCGAATCGAACTGGAGCCAGATTCTTCCCGACTGTGAATGCTCGTCACGCCTTTGTACGAAGGAAACCGGCTGGTCGGGGCAGGCACCCGCCGGTGGAACGCTTTTTGTTGATGCAGCTTTGTGAAGCTACCGGTGGAGGGACGTTAGTACCACCCGTCCCATGACCTGCACAGGTCTGGACTTCATGAACTCGGTGCTCACCGGCACCATCGCCTGAGGTTCGGTGCAGTCAAGGGCCCTTGGGTGAGCGGCGATCGTACGCGCCAAACCTTGCGGCATACCTTGCAAATCGCCGGGCAGATAGGCCCCTCTGCTAGTGCACGAGGCCGCGTTGATCTAGCTGGTACAGCTCCGCCGGGTCATAGGGCACTTCGACTAGCGCCCCGCCGGTGATCTTCCAAGTCCAGGAGATGACCTGGATGGACAGACAGCTGGCTGACAGGCCGGCTCCGCAGCCAGTTGTGCTGCTACCACCGGCGATGTCCACGTCTGACTTCGGAGCATAGATCGTTCCGGAGAGGATCGTGCTTGCTTGGCCGCCGACCTGAACGGCGGAGCCAGGTGATCGAACGGTGCCATCCTGCCAGAGCAGAATCCCCTTCCAGGGGCACGCTTGCGGCGAAACGAGTCCGCAGGTCGCGGTATTCAGCGCCTTGGCCTGGAACGCCTGACTGGCGCTGAACTTTACTACCCCTTGGCACTGGGCCGCGATCGTCGGGCAACCTGGACCATCGGTCGAGAAGATCATGATGCGCGCTTCGATTCCGCTCGGGCTAGAGACGGCTTCGATCGACGAGGAGGTACCGGCCAGGCTGATTCCGCCGCCAGCCAGGATGTACATCCCAGGATCGAGCTCCAAATTGACCTTCGATCCTACTTGCCAGCCACCGTAGTACACGCCCGGCGTCAGGTGGCAGACGTTGATCCCAGCCGTTTTCGGGCATTTGACATCCGCGGCAGATCCGTTGGGGGGGAGGTCGCACCCCTTGGTATCGGTCGGGAGGGAGGAAGTGCCGCTTGGGCACACGCCATTGGGGAAGCTGGACAGCTGTGGTTCCGGAAGCCCGAACAGTGGATCGCCAAGTGTCGGCGCCCCCTCGTCGAGGCATCCTGACGGGTTGGGCGGATCGCAGACGAATCCTGGCCCGCCCGGCACTGTGCAGGACCCTTTGACGTACGCGAACGGTGTCTTTAGCGTGCCACTGATGGCCAGCGCAGCAGTCCCGGAGCCGTTGTTGCAGATGTCGTCATTGGAATTTCCACAAGGCGAGTTGACATGGACGTACCCACCTTGGATTGAGGGCGACGTTGGGAAAATGCGCACGGTGCCACCCCCGTTCACATTCCCCGCAGCCCCACCGCTGCAAACGTCCTGCAGCGCAACAAGCGAGCTCGAGTTGGAATTGCCTGCTGTATTAGCGGCGACGGCTTCAGAGACTATCGTTGCCTGGGAATTGCCGAAAATCCGCCCGAAGAACGCGGGATGCCGGGCGGTAATGATCACCTGGACGTAGCCCGGTCTGCTGATGTATGGCCCAGATATTGGTGGCGCGCTGACTCTCAGATCCTTGCTAAGAATCGCCGCGGAGCAATCGGTATCGCCGCTGAAAAAGCCGTTCTGTTGCGCGTAGAAGCACGCGTCAAGGTTCGCGTTCGCTTGATCCCAGGCCGGTTGTCCAGTCAAGGGATCCTTAAGCCAGCGAGCCGCTGCGATTGCTCCGGGATCGGCCGCATTCTGCTCCTGCCGGTGCAGCATCCATGAGAATCCAAGGTCGACAACCAGCGCCGCTATTCCCACCAGAACAATGAGCGAGGCGGCGGTCACGATTAGGATCTGACCGTGTTCACATGTCGTTCTTTGGGTTCGCTCCCAGACGCGCATCTATCCGAATCTCACTGTTGTCGCTGGATCGGTTCGGTAATGACGCCACGCAGCGTGACCTGCTGTGGAATCAGTAAGAATCCAGCAAGCGGGGGCGTCCAGACGTAGCACGCGAAGGCGGTTACCCGGTTTCCTACGGTTAGCCCCTGGCGCTCGGAAATGTCGCTGCTCGTATCCACAGTTGAGCCGACGAGCCCCGAGTCGCAAGCAATCTGTGCGGGATCTAGGGTGGGGTCCTGTCCTGCGATCGTGCATGGAGCCCATTGCTGACCTGCCACGTTGGGGTCCGTGTCCGGGGGTGGGGCGTCGTAATAACCAGGCGCGGGGGTGTTTGTCACATATCCGGACCAACAGGCAGCCACACGGAGCGAATTGGGGTTGAACCCAAAGATCAAGGATCGCGCGCGACCGACCATTGACGGCCAAGAGGCATCAGGCGCGTCGCAACGTGTGTAGGAGAGGGGCTGGTAGGCGCCGGTCGCTCCCGCTCGACCGCTGAGACCGTCGGTCCCCTTGGGGTCAAGGCGCGAGACGGTGGGACAGATCGAAGTACCGCTGTTCACGGACGCATATCTCGCCGCCTCCCGTGCAGCATTAGTGACCTGCTGTTGATAGAAGACGCCTATACCCAGGACGATGATGCCTAGGAGGAGGCTGAGAAACAGCGGGAGAATGAGGGCGAGCTCGACCATCGTCTGGCCCGGCCTCGAACGCGCCCGACGCAGGAGCATCACGCGCACCCGCTGTAGTAGCAGGCGATGGTGAAGGTTCGCGTGCGCTGGAGGTAGATGTCCCCGATCGTCAGGCTCGACCCGAACGGAAGGGTCAGGTTCTGGAGATTGAACAGAGTCGTGAACTGGTAGCAACTCCTGACCTCGACGTACGGCAGCGCTCCCGATCCCTGGGCGTTGGTGGTGTCCCAACCGCTCGCGAGGTCAGGGCATTGCGCCGGAGGCGACGGCGAATCGGCCGTGCCGTTACAGAAGGGATCGGGGCCGAATGTGGCGCCCACCGCGTCGTGTACGCAGACGGCCGTGGGCGGCATCGAGCACGGATTGTCCACGGTGGTGCCCGAGAGAGGCGGCGGCGACGATGGGCCCAGGAACACGCGGTTCGGCAGGACCTGTGCCTCCTGGCAGAGCGAGTAAAGAGCGACTTCGTGCAGCCGCTCGTAGTCGGGTGCCGTCAGCCCACTGGGCTTGTTTCGCATGATTTGCACGTACTCTTGGGCAGCCGCCTCAGCCGCATTTCGAGTCGCGGCTTCCATCGTTATTCCGGCGGCGAAAACGCGCCCAAAATCGGCGATACCCATGAGCAGAATCAGCAGCATCGGCAGCACGAGCACGAATTCGACCAGCGACTGGCCGCGCGCAGATGAACGGATCCTGCCCGCCGTGGAATTCCGACGCTGATATCTGCTGGGTGGGCCACCCAGCGTTCCTATCACTCGCATGCCGGCAATCAGCCCCCTGGAGTGCGAGCCATCCGGGGCACCGGATGGTGGGCACATTCCGCTTCTGCGGAGGGGAACCGTAGTACTAGGGAGGTCCTGCTACTACCGTTTCAAAGTGAGAATCGTTGACCCCTCGCACCGATTCGGGCAGATTTGGCAGTGCAGTGGGGAAGAGTGTGGTAGCCCAACCGTACTAGTACGACCTTGCAGCCCACCTTGCGAGCGAAAGCGCCGAAGGTGCGCGATCGCACCGGTCACCGCCCGCTAGACTCGGCCGGGTGATCCAGCCGGCGACCGAACTGGTCCTGGTGCTACCCCGCGACCAAGTGCCGGGCGGCTGCGGGATCCGCACTGCAGACCAGAACGCGCTCGAGGCCCTCATGCAGGCGGTTCGCGACAGTGGCAGCTACCTGCCGCGCCCGAGCGCCGAGGTGGATCCGGGCCACAAGCAGCTGATTCCCTACGTCGTCGTTCGAGAGGGTTCGCTCGTCTTCCTGATGGAGCGTTCCGCGGCCGGCGGCGACCCGCGCCTGCATGGCAAGGCCAGCATCGGCGTGGGCGGGCACCTCAACCCGGTCGACCACGGCGAGGACCCGCTGATGGACGGCCTGCGCCGGGAGTGGTCGGAGGAGCTGATCGGCGATTTCGAGCCGCAATTCCATCTGGTTGGCTTCCTGAACGACGACTCGAATCCGGTGGGTGCGGTCCACCTGGGGGTCGTCTTCACGGTCGAGGCCGATGGCCACGCCGTCGCGGTTCGTGAGCACGAGAAGCTCACCGGCCGTTTTGCCCCATCGGCCGAGATCCTCGCCCTGGGAGACCGGCTCGAGACGTGGTCACAGCTCACGCTGGCGGCCCTTGCTCCGGAGCCCATGGCGCTGCCCACGCGCTAGGCCGAATCGCCCCAACCGGGCTGCCGCAAGCTCCCGCGTATACTCGCGCCATCATGGCCGTGCGGAGGGTGGCCTCACTCATCGCCCTCGTCCTGGGCACGCTTCTGGCGGTCGGTCATGCCCAGGCGGCGGATCCCAACGGCGTGGGCCGCATCCGTCTCACCGGCGTCATCGACCAGGTGAATGCGGCCTACCTCGAAGAGGCGCTCAAGTCCGCGGCTGACTCCAACCTGGCCGCGGTGATCATCCAGATCGACTCACCGGGCGGCGAGCTGACCAGCATGGATCGCATGCTGAAGGCGATCCTTGCCAGCCCCGTGCCGGTCATCACCTGGGTGGCGCCGGAGGGCGCCGGGGCGGGATCCGCGGCGACGTTCATCACGCTGGCCGGCGACGTGGCGGCCATGGCTCCGTCCACGAGCATCGGCGCCGCGGCGGTCGTCGGCTCGAGCGGCGAAGACCTGCCCAGCACCGAAGCCACCAAGATCACCAACTTCTACGCCGCGAAGATCCGGCAGCTCGCGTCCACGCACAACCGCAACGCGGACTGGGCGGAGAGCGCGGTCCGGAAAGCCTCCAGCCTTGGCGCCGCCGACGCGGTGGCCATGACCCCCCCGGTGGTCGACATCCTGGCGACCACCGAGACCGAGCTCCTGGCGGCAGTCGACAAGGGGACTCGCGCGGATGGCTTCGCGTACAAGCACGACGGCCAGCCGCTCCCCAAGCTCTCGGGCCTCGCGATCAGCGACATCAGCATGAACCCCGGCCAGGGCCTGCTCCACCTGCTTTCGGACCCGAACCTGGCCTTCATCCTGTTCACCATCGGGTTCTACGGCATCCTGGCCGAGCTCTTCCACCCGAACTACGTCTCGGGAACGCTCGGCGCCATCGCCATCGTACTGGCCTTCATCGGCTCAAACAGCCTGCCGCTCAACCTGGGCGGGCTGATCCTCATCGTCATCGGCATCGGGCTGTTCGTGCTCGACCTCCATCTGCCCAGCCACGGCCTCCTGACGCTGGGCGGAGTGGTCTGCTTCATCCTGGGCGCCTCCGCGCTGTGGACCGGCGTGGCGCCCGGCCAGGAGTCGATCCGGGTCCAGGTGAGCCCGATCCTCATCGGCCTCATCCTGGTCCTCACGCTCTTCTATTTCTACGGACTGATCCGGGCGTTGATGCGAATGCGCCAGCAGCGCCCGATTCCGGTTCCCATCAGGGGCCTGGTGGGCTCGAACGCCGTGGCCCGGACACTCATTGCGCCGACGGGCATCGCCTATGCTGCGGGCGAGGCCTGGTCGGCTCGCAGTCAGGGGGAGCCAATCTCACCAGGAACGCCACTCCGCGTCCTGCAGGTCAAGGGGCTGGAGCTCCTCGTCGAGCCGACGGCTGCCGCCGGACCGCCCGCCAATGAGGGAGACACGAATGTTCGATAACCCGGTGACGCTGGCGATCCTGGTGATCGTCCTGCTGGTCATCCTGTTCCTGATCGCCAACACCATCCACATCGTTCGCCAGTACGAGCGGCTGGTGGTGTTCACCTTTGGCCGGGTGACGAATGGCGCGGCGGGACCGGGGATCATCCTCCTCGTCCCGATCGTGCAGCAGACGGTGAAGGTGGACCTGCGCGAGTTCTACATCGAGATTCCGCAGCAGACCTGCATCACGAAGGACAACGCGCCCATCAGCATCGACTTCCTGGTCTATTCCAAGGTCTTCGACCCGGAGGAGTCGGTCACCGCGGTGACCAGCTTCTCCGGCGCCAGCCAGGCGCTGGCGGCGACCACCTTGCGCGCCGTGATCGGCGACATCCCGCTCGACGACGTGCTCGCCAAGCGCGAGGAGATCAACAACACGCTGCGCGCCAAGCTCGACGAGGTGACGCATCGCTGGGGCGTGAAGATCACCAACGTCGAGATCCGGGAGATCGTGCCGCCGCGCGAGATCCAGGAGGCGATGAACCGCCAGATGAGTGCCGAGCGGGGACGCCGCGCGGTGATCACCGAGTCGGAGGGCACTCGGCAGGCCACCATCAATGTGGCCGAGGGCGACAAGCAGAGCGCCATCCTGCGTGCGGAGGGCAACCGCCAGAGCCAGATCCTCCAGGCAGAGGGATACGCCAACGCGCTCAAGACGATCTTTGGCGCGGCCCAGGGGATCGACCAGAAGACGATGGCGCTCCAGTACCTGGACGCGATCAAGGTGCTCGGCGCCGGCGAGTCGACGAAGTGGGTCATCCCCATGGAGCTGGCGGAGCTGACGCGGCCGATCACCGACGCGATGCGCACCACGCGCGTGGCGCCAGAGGGCCCCGGCTGAGGCGGGAGGCTGATTCGAGACCGATGGCGGGGGAGCGGTCCAGGCGCGGCCTGCTGGCCTGGCTTGGGCGCGCGCTGGGCGCGCTGACGGCGGCGTATGTCGCCTTCCTGACCGTCGAAGGCTCGCGGCGCCTGATGCGCCCGCCGCGGCGGCCGTTCCTGCCCTTCGTGGAGGGCGACGCGCTCACGCCCGCCGAGCTGGGGTTGCCGTACGAAGAGGTTCGCTTCACGACCGATGACGGCGTGACTCTGTCCGGCTGGCTCGTGGCGGCTCGGCATGAGACTCGGTCCGCGGTCATCCTGATGCACGGCTTCAGCTGGAACCGGCTGGGGGAGCTCTCCGCCTTCGTTCCCTGGCTCAGAGAGCACTACCACGTCCTGCAGTTCGACTTCCGCGGGCACGGGACGAGCGGTGACGCGGACATCACCCTGGGAACCGCGGAGCGCCACGACGTCGCCGCGGCGGTGCGCCTGCTCGAGGGTCGTGGGCTGGGACCCATAGCGCTGATGGGGATGAGCATGGGCGCGGCGATCGCCATCCTGGCCGCACCGGACCTGCCGGTGGCCGCTGTGGTGGCGGACGCGCCCTACGCGGACCTGCACCACCCGATCGCCAACCGCATGCGGGAATGGCACTACCCGCTCGCCGGGCTCGGATCGCGCCTGATCGTGGCGGCGGCCAGTGTCCGGGCCCGAACGCGGCTGCTGTCGCCCATCGATCGCGTCGCCGACATCGCACCGCGTGGATTGCTGATCATTGCCCCGCGGGAGGATCGGCTCATCGATCACAGCCAGGCGCTGCGGCTGTACGCCGCGGCCCACGAACCCAAGGAGCTGTATGTCGTCCCGGGAGCGGGCCATCCCGAGGCGCATGCCTTTGGTGGCGCCGACTACGAGGCTCGCGTCCTTGGCTTCCTGGAGCGCCATCTGGACGGGGCGAGCCATCGGTCTGAGCCACATGGGCGCCTCTATACTGGCGCGGACTTCTCGCCAGCGGGTTCTTGATGGCTGCCACCAAGGTCCTGGTCGTCGACGACGACCTGAACATCCAGCGCGTCCTCGTCTTCACCCTCAAGCAGGAGGGATTCGAGGTCCTGGTGGCATCCGATGGCGAGGCTGGCGTAGAGCTGGCCCGTACCGGCGAGCCCGAGCTGATCCTGATGGACGTCGCGATGCCCAAGCTCGACGGGTACGCGGCGACGCAGCGCATCAGGCAGGGTGAGCGCGCCGGGGCCCGGGTGCCGATCATCATGCTCACCTCCGAGGCGGATGTCGGTGAGCGCGTCAAGGGCCTGCGGGCTGGCGCCGACGACGACATCGTCAAGCCCTTCCACCCCCTGGAGCTGATCGCCCGCATCCGGGCCCTGCTGGCGCGAAGCGGGACCGGCACGCGGGAGGGGAGCGCGGAACAGACAACTCTCGGCCGGCTGTCGCTCTTCTACGGCGCCAAGGGCGGGGTGGGCACCACCACCATCGCCATCAACGCCGGCATCTGCCTGACCGCCGAGTTCAAGCGCCGCACGCTGCTGATGGACGCCAACCTGCAGTTCGGCGACCTGCGCGTCTTCCTGGACCTGGGGCTTGAGAGCGCATCGATCGTCAACGCCATGAACGAGCCGGACCTTGACACGGAGCTGTTCAAGAAGCTCGTCGTCCGCCATCACTCATCGCTCGACCTGCTCCTTGCGCCCACCACGCCAGAGGCGGCGGACATCGTCGTCGAGCGCCAGCGCAGCGACCCGGCGTCGCTGTCGAACGTGCTGAGCATCGCGCGCCGCCTGTACGACTACGTGCTGGTCGACATGGCCAAGTCGCTCGACGACTTCAACTTGCAGCTCTTCGACGAGGCCGACGTGATCTTCGTGGTCATGACCGCGGACCTGTCGTGCCTGAAGAACGTGCAGCTCATGCTCAAGACCATGGACAACCTTGGCTACGAGCGATCGAAGGTGCAGCTCGTCCTGAACCGATCGAACGCGTTCACCGGCATCAACGTCAAGAACGCCGAGTCCGTCCTGGGCCGCAAGATCGACTACCAGGTGATCAATGAATACCGCGGGGCGATCTCCGCGCTGAACTCGGGCGA
Source organism: Chloroflexota bacterium (assembly GCA_005879815.1). Classification (GTDB taxonomy): domain Bacteria; phylum Chloroflexota; class Limnocylindria; order QHBO01; family QHBO01; genus CF-82. The sequence goes on along the minus strand of VBKA01000076.1, from coordinate 3,292 downwards.
GCCGTTCATGTCGTCACGGCCGGACAGCCCCCTGGGCCGCAGCGTGGCTGATTTCGCGCGCGAGGTCGACCGCCAGGCGGCCGCAGAGGTGGCCGCCGTCCGCTGAGGACTCCGCTCCTCCATCGGTCCTGCAGTAAGGCCTTCCTAACGGGCCGATAAGGACCGATGCCTAGGCTGGCTGAGCCGGTCGCCGCTTGAGCATGGAGGCGAGCAGGCGGGCGGCCGGCACTCCCAGATCGCTGCCACGCCTCCGTCCCGCGAGGTGGCCGTGCTCAGCGAGATGCTCTCCGCGACTGTCCTCGGAGTGGATGGCGTACCGGTTCGCGTTGAAGCCGATGTGGCGTTTGGGCTTCCCTCGCTGACGATCGTTGGCCTTGCGGGGAGCGCCGTGCAGGAGGCGCGCGAGCGCGTCCGCTCCGCGATCCGCAACTGCGGATTCGAGGTCCCGGCTCGCCGGATCACCGTCAATCTCGCCCCGGCCGACCTGCCCAAGGAAGGCACCAGCTACGACCTGGCGATCGCCGCCGCCATCCTGGGAGCATCTGGCCAGCTGGGGCCGGCGCCGACTCGGCGCTGCGCCCTGATCGGTGAGCTGGCTCTCGACGGCAGCCTGCGGCCGGTGCCGGGAACCCTGGCCCTGGCGGCTGCCGCGCGATCGGCAGAGGTGGGCGAGGTGATCGTCCCGCAGGCGAGCGTCCGTGAAGCCGCGAGCGTGCGCGAGATCTCGGTGCGTGGCGCCGCCTCGCTCGGAGAGACGGTCGCGCACCTCGTGGGGCTGCGCGAGCTGCCGGCCGCGGAGCCGACCCCGATCCCCTCGTGGAGCGCGCCGTCCGGCGTGCCGGATCTCGCCGACGTCATCGGTCAGCCGCTGGCGCGCCGTGCGCTGGAGATCGCCATCGCGGGCCGTCACAGCCTGGCGCTCAGCGGGCCGCCGGGGATCGGGAAGACGCTCATCCTGCGCTGTGGCGAGGGGCTGCTACCGCCGCTGGAGGAGGGCGAGGCGGTCGAGGTGAGCCGCATCCATTCGGTTGCCGGGTTGATCGACCGTCGCGAGCCGGTGATCCGGCGGCGGCCCTTCCGCGCGCCTCACCATACCGTCTCGACGCAGGCCCTGGTCGGCGGCGGGTCGCGCGTCCGGCCCGGGGAAGCGAGCCTCGCGCATCGCGGGGTGCTGCTGCTGGACGAGATGCTCCAGTTCCGGGCCGATGCGCTCGACGCTCTCCGCCAGCCACTCGAGTCGGGGATCGTGACCATCGCGCGAGTCGAGGGCGCGCTCACGCTGCCGGCGCGATTCACCCTCCTCTCGGCCTTCAACCCATGTCCCTGTGGGTGGCGCGGATCCCGCCGCCATGCGTGCAGATGCGAGGATGGCGCCGCGCGCCGCTATACGGCGCGACTCTCGGGCCCCCTGCGGGACAGGCTGGACCTGTGGGTGGCGATGGACGAGCCCGAGCTCCGCGACGCGCCCGATGGTGCCGAGCCGAGCTCGACGGTGGCGCAGCGCGTGCACGCAGCCTGGCGTATCCAGGTCGAGCGACAGGGCGTCGGCAATGCGGAGCTGCAGGGTGCGCTCGGAACCGATGCGGGCCTCCCGGTGCGGCTCGGTGGCCTCCTGCAGCAGCGGGGGCGGCGCTTTGGGCTCTCGCCGCGGCGCCTCCACCGCGTTGCCCGCATGGCCCGAACCATCGCCGACCTGTCCGGATCCGATGAGATCTGCCAGGCCGATGTGGACGAGGCGCTCGCCTACAGACCGGAGCGGGCCGCGTGATCGGCGTGGGAGCTACAGGTCCGTTGGGCGTGAGCCACCACGACGCGGATTGGCCGCGGGGCCTCGCATTCGTCAGCGCCGATGCCTCGCGGAGCGCGCCGACGGAGAGGGCGGCGTGGATCGGCCTGGCCTCGATTCCCGGTATCGGGCCCGTGGGCTTTGCCGCGGTGGTCCGGCGCTTCGGCAGTGCCGCGACTGCCCTGCAATCTCCTCCCGCGGAGATCGTCCGTCAGCTGCCACGCTCCGACGCCGAGACAGAAGATGCCCTTCGGCGCCTGCAGCGAGTCGGCTGGCCCACCGTCGCAGCGGACCTCGAGGAGGCCGCTCGTCGCGTTGGTGGCACGGTCGTGACGGCCCTCGATCCCGCGTATCCGGCGAGCCTGGCGCGGCTCGACGGCAGGCCGCCTGTGCTCTATGTCCTGGGCCATCTCGACGTCCTTGCGCTCCCGGCGGTCGCGGTGGTGGGCACGCGGCGTCCGTCGGGCTATGGGCTATCCGCGGCCGTCGACATCGCGGATGAGATCGCCCGCGCGGGCGTCACGGTCGTCTCCGGCCTGGCACTGGGCATCGACGGCCGCGCGCATCTCGCCGCGCTCGAGGCTGGCGGCCGGACGGTGGCGGTCCTGCCTGCGCCGATCGACCGGGTCTACCCGCCACGCCACCGCGACCTTGCGGCCCGCATCGTGGCGGAGGGCGGTGCCCTGGTCTCCGAGTCGCCTCCCGGCCGCCTGGGCGGCAAGCCGGACTTCGCCCGCCGCAACCGGATCATCAGCGGACTCTCGGAGGCCACCGTGGTCATCGAGGCGCCGGACCGCTCTGGCGCCCTCCTGACTGCATCGGCAGCGCTCGCGCAGGGTCGGGATCTCTACGCGGTACCAGGTCCCATCGATTCGATCGCGTCGAGGGGGTGCAATCGGCTCATCGCCGACCATCAAGCGGAGCTCGTGACGTCACCGGCGTCACTCCTGCATAGGCTCGGCCTGGGCGTCCGACGCCCGCAGGAGGCTCACGTGGTCGCCAGCCTGTCGGAGACGGAGGGACTGGTGCTCGGCGCGCTCATCAAGCGCAGCGGTTCCATCGAGGAGCTGGGCGCCCGGAGCCATCTCGCCACCTCGGAGCTGGCCAGCGCCTTGACCCTCCTGGAGGCTCGCGGGCTGGTCGCCAGCTACGGCGGCGTCACCTTCCACGCCTCCCTCGCCGCGCGGCGAATCGGTCACCCAGGAGCGTCTGGCAGGTGATCTGGTACTTCCGGCGGTTCGACACGTCGTCCTGGGCGGGTATACTTCGCCCGCCACATCCGTCCCCAGCCCGAGCAGGCCACGCGGAATCGAAGACAGCCTTTGGAGGACGCGTCTATTGCGTCGAGCTCAGACACATGCGGCCAGCCCCGGCCCGACCATTTACCCCCCAACCCCTCCCCGTCTGCGACCCATCATCCGGATCGCGGCCACAGCGGCGGCCCTCGCCCTCGTCGTCCTCGCGACGCGGCAGGGCACCAGCGAAGCAGCCCCGTCTCCCACTCGG
>VBKA01000275.1 GCA_005879815.1 Chloroflexota bacterium | reverse complement strand
ACCCGCGGGAGAGTAGGATCTTGCTCCACCTTATGCCGCACGACGGCGATGGTGCCCTGCACCGTGGCCGTCTGATCAGCGTTGACGACCGCACAGCCCGCAGTCTTGGTCACTCCTACGCTGATCCCACTCCCGCTCGTTGGATTCGTGCTCGGCCCGGTGCAGAATCCGAGGTGCGCAAGTGGGGCTCCCGCTGCGCTTTCGACGTCGGACGCGGCGACCGCGCCTTGCAACGCCACAGGATCGTAGACGTAGTTGATGGTCACGGTTCCAGCGGTGATCACGACAGCGGCGATTGGGGAGCCCGCCGTCGACCAGCGAGCAAGCGCAGAGTCGCCCGAGACCGATATGCCGGCAGATTGACCGTCAGCGGTCCACGCACTCGTACTCCACGTGAACCCGGCCACAAGCGTCGTCGCCGCGGGGCATGTTTCCGCGGTGTCCGCGAACGTTGCCGCCGGCACGCCCCACAGGAGGAGCGAGGCCGCTGGAGCGAGCGCCGCTGCCTTCGTGCTGCTGAAGGCACCGCGCAGCAAGCGGTTGAGTCCTATCGAGTAATCCCGCGAGCTCTTCATCGGTCTCCTCTCCCGTGCCACCCGCGTGATGCGCAACCCGACCTGCGACCGCTCCGGCAGAATCACGAGCAGAGCAGCCAACCAGCGGGTGGCTACACCATGACCGTGTGCGTACACACCGCGGGGGCACGAACCGCGTTAGCGACGATATGACGCCGAACGAACGTACTACCTCGGTCCTAGGCTCTTTACGCTCGTGGAGTGCACGATACGTGCCGACCGCCTCTTGTCCGGCAAGGCAGTAGTGGCGACCATCGGCCACATTGCGGTCGGCGCGGCGATCGCACGCGGCTTCGCCGAATCGCATGAGCCTCGCGGCCGGCGCCTACGACGCATGCTGATAGCCGCGATGGTCGCGACGCTTCCGGATGCTGACCTCGCCCTTCGAGCCCTTGGGGTCCCCTCCGGGGACCAGCCGCTAGCGCACAGAGGCGGGTCGCATTCGGTCCTGATCGGTCCCGGCGTCGCCGTGATGGCGTGGTTGGTGGGTGCGCGACCGCAAGATGGAGTCTGCTACGGGCTCTCGGCCATGAGTCACGGACTCCTCGACACGCTCAGCCAGTCCGAACGCGGCGTCGCTCTCGCCTGGCCGCTCAGTCGGCGAAGATTCACATCGCCGTACCAGCCGGTGCTTGCGCGCGCCCTGCCTGAGCCAGCCCTCCAGCGACGGCCGTGGGCCCACGTGATCATGAGGGAGCTGATCGTATTCGCGCCGGCCATCGCTATCGCCGCCTGGCCGGGTCCGCGCGGGCCATTTGGATCACGCTGAGGAGGCCACTGGGCATTTTGCGCTTCGGCGCAGAAGCGGTGGTCCCCCAACTGGGGTGCCTTAACTAGTACATCGGTCCTGTGTGGTGCGGATCACTCCGGTGCGGATCTGGTGCTCGGGGGCACCGCACGCTGCCTGAGTGCTTTCTGGATTCCGCCTATGCCCATTGCCTCCGCTCTCAGGGGACCATCGAGGCAGTGACCCGCCCAAACGGTGCGGCGTAGCCTCGAACTGCTGCTGCCCGGGCACCATATGGGCTGTCCGCTCGCCATCGCTTTCCCGGGCTCTCCTTCATCTGAAGGTTCAGATAGCGAGGTGCGAGATGCGTTACAAGGCGCTCCCAGTCAGCCTGCGGCTCCGCCGGTCGGGCATGAGGCGGGAATCCACCCATCGGACCCCACCCGTGGATGCGGCGCCGCAACTTCGAGACAAGATTGCGACCGCGCTCATGCTGGCCTCTCTCCCGATCAGCCTCTTCGTCGTCTTTTCCGTTCTGGCGGCAGGGCCCACGCTGCATGTCTCGGGCTTAGCTCAGCCGGGCCTCCGACTGACCGTTGGCGGGAGCGCTTTTCCTCGCAACGATCGGATTCAGCTGACTTGGGATGGATCCGCGAGCGGAATGCCGCTGATTCGAAGCGATCGATCGGGCAGCTTTCAGACCGATGTAATGGTGCCGGCCACTGCCACGGTGGGCGACCACGTCCTGGCGGCGGCATCGGTTAAGCCTGGGCATGGGAAGAGCCCGAAGCGGACCGCCCCGGCAATGCTGGCCAGCGTCGTGGTGCATGTCACCGCACCGACTGCTTCGCCCACGCCCACCGCATCACCGACNNAAGCCCGACCCCAACACCAAAGCCAACATCATCACCTTCCGCCACACCAGGGCCGACCGCTACACCTCCGACCTCTGGGTCCCCCATCACGCACGTCGTGATCGTTTGGCTGGAGAACCACGAGTACAGCGCAGTGACGTCATCCTCGATGCCGTACCTGACTGGGCTCGCGAGCACCCACGGGCTCGCCAGTAACTTCTATGCGGTCAGCCACCCTTCCCTTCCGAATTACCTCGCGATCTGGTCCGGCTCAACCCAGGGCGTCACCGATGACGCGACATACAACCTTGCTGCGAACAACCTGTCCAAGCAGCTCAGCGCAGCCGGACTTCCTTGGAAGGCCTATCAGCAAAACTATCCGACTACTTCAGGCTGCCACACCGGCTCGACATATTCAGGTGGCGTGGACGGCTGGGGCGTGAGTGGCACCTATGCCCGCA
>VBKA01000075.1 GCA_005879815.1 Chloroflexota bacterium | reverse complement strand
ATTCCCAGTACGTCGGCGAGTCCTGGGAGCTGACGGTCGAGCCATACCGCCAGGCGCTGGCGCGCGCCGGCTTCACGGTGATCGTGGCCGACAACCGCGGGACCGCGAACCGTGGGCTTTCCTTCGAGGCGCCGATCGCGGGCGCGTTCGGCAAGGTCGAGGTCGATGACCAGATCCGCGTCCTGGAATCCCTCGCCGGCCGCGGCGAGGTCGACCTCGAACGGGTTGCGATCACTGGAGGCAGCTATGGCGGCTACCTGACCGTGATGGCCATGGCCCGGCGCCCCGACCTGTTCCGCGCCGGCGCGGCGTGGTCGCCGGTCGTCGATTGGACGGGCTACGACAGCGCCTACACCGAACGGTACCTCGGCACGCCGGCCACCAACGCGGATGGCTACCGGCGGTCCTCGCTGCTGACGTACGCCGGCGACCTGCAAGGATGGCTGCTCATCGTCCATGGAACGGTCGACGAGAACGTTCATCCGCGTCATACCTCGTGGCTTCAGGACGCGCTGGGCGCCCGCGGCCGCCCCGCAACCGTGGTGACGCTGCCCAACCAACGGCACACCCTGCGTCGACCTTCCGCGCGCCGGAGGTGGTTCACCCTCGCGCTCGATCATCTGCGAGACGCGATGGGCCGGCGGGGCGCGAGCCGCGCGGTTCGGCGAGGTCAGGCGGCGTCGTAGAGGAGGCCGAAAGTCGCCACGGGATCCGGCGCGAATTCGGTCCGGATTCCACAGGCGGTGCAAACGAGCTCGTCGGCGGTCTCGTCGACCTGAAAGGCGATCTCGTCGTGGCACCAGGGGCAATCGAGCTGAATAGTCATGGCCCGATCGTGCACATGCCCTGCGACACCTTGCGTGTCACGATCGCGGGGGTTATTCGCGGGCCTGCGGGACTTGCGGGTTTGCGCAAACCATGAGATCATTCGCGGTGGATGGACGTCATAACCCCCACCGATGAGGCGCTCCGCAATCGTGCGGCCGCGATCGCCAAGGCCCTCTCCGATCCCAAACGCCTGTGCGTGGTGGAGGAGCTGGCGGCGGGCGAACGGTCGGTGAGCGACCTGAGCCGATGCATCGGGTGCCAGGTCCCCAACATGAGCCAGCACCTGGCGGTGCTGCGCGGCGCGGGCATCGTTGCCAGCCGCCGCGAGGGAAGCACCGTCTTCTATCGGCTCACGGAGCGCTCCATCCTGGATGCCTACCGCCTCCTTCAGCAAATGGCCCGTTAGCCGCGGGCGCAGTACCAACCGAAAGGATCAAGACATACCGATGTCATCCAATGTTCGCGAAGTGACCGATGCCACCTGGGAGGAGGTCGTCCTCAAGAGCGACAAGCCGGTGGTCGTGGATTTCTGGGCCACGTGGTGCGGGCCGTGTCGCATGGTCGCTCCGGAGATCGACAAGCTCGCCGCGAAGTACGCGGGCAAGGTCGAGGTCGTCAAGCTCGATGTGGATGCCAATCCCCATACGGCGATGCACTACGGAATCATGAGCATCCCCACCGTCGCGATGTTCGCCCCGGGCCAGGCGCCCCGCGCCGCGGTCGGCTTCCGTCCCCTCGACCAGCTCGAGGTCGCATTCGGCCTGGAGAGCCTGGCGGCCCCCTCGGCCTGACCCGCCTCTGACGCACGGCGCTCGCCCCGCCCGGGACGGGCGCCTTTCACGTTTCGGGCATACTCCCGCGGTGTTCGGCTTCGTTGCCCGGCCGCTCCTGGCGGTTGCCGTCGCGACGCTGGTCGGGGGAATCGCCCTCGTCGCTCCACCCGTCGCTCGCGCCGCACCCAACGGTCTGCAGATCGTTACCCAGACGCGCTACGTTGCGCTGCCGGCCGAGAAGCGGATCCACGTCACGGTCCAGGCCAGAGCGACGAACGTGACTCCGGATCCGCCGACCGGGCGCTACTACTACTCGGCGGCTCGCTTCGCCGTGCACCCGGCGATCCGCAACCTGACCGCATCCTCGGGTGGCGCGACGCTCGTTGCTCGCATCGTGTCGAGCTCCAAGGAGTTCACGACGATCGAGGTCGCCTTTGGACGGAGCCTCTTCCATGGGACGACCTACCCGTTCATGTTCGCCTTCGACATCCTGGATCCAGGCGGCCTGCCGCAGCGTGACGTGCGAGTCGCGGCGAGCCTCGTCGCCTTCCCGATCTGGGCCTTCGGCAGCCGCGGTACGGCCGGCAGCTCGGTTTCGGTGACGGTACCGGCCGGCTACGCCGTGACGATCGAGACCGGGGACCTGACGACCAACCACGCGTCAGACGGCTCCACGATCCTGACCACCGCGGCCATCCCGGACCCCCAGAGCTTCTTTGCCTACATCACCGCCGAGCGACCAGGCGCCTTTCACCAGACCTCCACCTCCATTCGCCTGCCGGAAGGTACGGTCACGGTCCAGATTCGGGCCTGGGAGGACGATCCGGCCTGGGGTGCGCGGACCAAGGCGATCGTGTCCAGGGGCCTGCCAGTGCTGCGAGACCTCATCGGTCTCGACTACCAGGTCCACGGTCCGCTGCGAGTCGAGGAGGCCGCTGGCTCGCGGTTGGGCGACTACGCCGGCGTCTACAACACGGTGACTGAGACGATCGACGTCCGCTACGACGCGGATGGCTACACGACCCTCCACGAGACGGCCCACACCTGGTTCAACGACAACCTCCTCAGCGGCCGGTGGATCGCCGAAGCGTGGGCGGAGTACTACGGCGTCGAGGCAGGCAAGCGCATCGCCACCGACGGCCAGCCCTTCACCGTGACCGCTCAGCTCTCCGCCGCGAAGATCCCGCTCAATGCATGGGGCGGGATCGGCGATGAGCCACCCCTCACCGAGGAGTACGGGTACGCCGCCAGCTACCGCATCGCCCAGCTCATTGCCGCCCGATCCGGCATCAGCGGCTTGCATGCGGTCTGGCGGGCTGCCGAGGACAGCGAGGGCTCGTATCAGCCGGCGCACCCCGGCTCCACGCCGGAGAAGGGGCTGGCGGCCACCGTCGAAGGCTGGCAGCGGTTGCTCGACCTGCTGGAAGAGCGCACCAAGCACGGCTATACGGACCTGTGGCGCCAGTGGGTCGTCACCGTTGACGAGGCCCGCGCCCTCGACGCGCGCTCGACGGCGCGAGCCGACTACGCGCGCACCGTGACTGCCGCCGCTGACTGGGAGCTGCCTTACCAGGTCCGCTACACCCTGGGCGCGTGGCAGTTTGCTGCGCTTCAGATCGAGCTCGCCGACGCGCGCTCCGTGCTCGCTGACCGGGATCGAATCGCCGCTGAGGCAGCCCGCCTCAACCTCCACGTGCCAGGCACGCTCAAGGCGGATTTCGAGTCCGGGACGACCTTCGACCTTGCCAGGCAGGATGGCGGAGCGGAGCTGGCCGCGCTGACGGCGCTGGGATCGGCCATCATCGAGCTCGGCCAGCCGACGTCAGCGCTCGAGTCCGTCGGGCTGCTCTTCGCAGACCCTGCGCACAGGCTGGGGATCGCGCGAGCGGACTTCGAGAAGGGAGACGCCGACTCCGCCGTCAGGGATGCACGCGCTGCCAGGGAGGAGCGAAGGGCTGCGGCCAACGCCGGGCGGATCCGCGTGGGCGTGGTCGGCGGCGGCGCGTTGCTCCTCGACGGCCTGGCAATGGGCGCATTCGCGCTGCGCCGGCGACGGCGCCGGCGAATCGTCGTGCCGGACAGGCCGGACTCGGAGGTCCAGGCCCCCTTCTCCGCCCCGTCGGGACATGCGTAGGGACGCCGCGACTACGCTGTGGGAGCCGTGACGACCTACCCCCTTGGGCGGTCGCTGACCGCCGTCCTGATCGGGACGTTCACCCTGCGGTTCTCCACCGGCCTGACCGGGACGATGCTGGGAACCTACCTGGCGCGATTCCAGGACCACGGTGGCCCCCACATTTCGGGCCTGGAGGTCGGCCTGCTCAGCGCGCTCTATTTCGCGTCCGAGCTGGTCCTCTCCCCGCCGTTCGGGGTTCTTTCGGATCGCCTCGGCTCACACCGTGTCATGCAGTGGGGCCCGATCTTCGGCGCGGTCGCGGTGGTCATGACCGCGGTCAGCACGCACTCGATCGTGCTGGGTGCGCTCGGAGGGGGCGCGATCCTGGTCTGGCTGGGTGTGACCCGGCTCCTCGAGGGAGCCGCGGCTGGGGCCAGCATCCCATCCATCCTGGGCTACATCGCGGCGGCCAGCTCGGTCGACGAGGGGCTGCGCGGCAGGGTCGTATCGCGGTTCGAGGCGGCGACGCTGACCGGCCTGGGGCTCGGCATCGTGGTCGGTCCGGCCCTCTTCGGTGCCATCGGCCCCGCCGCGTTCCTGCTGAACGCCGTGGTCTACGGCGGCTCGTTCGCGATTTACCGATGGGGCGTCTCCGACTCCAACTCCTGAAGAGCAGCGCCGTCTGGCTGCTGGCACCCACCTGGATCGCGCTCAACGCGGTGATCGGCTCATGGACCAGCCAGTCGGTCTTCCAGCTCGTCCAGCGCTCCAGGGTCCCGCGCTTCCCGACCCAGGTCCTCTCGGGCGGGGTCGAGCCGGTCGCCATCTCGATCGGCGCGGGCGTCGGGCTGCTCGTCTTCCTTGGCGGGCTCGTGTTCTGGGGCAACCGCTTCAAGCGCTTTCGGCGTACCACCATCATCGCCTTCGGGATCGCCGGCGGCTTCGCCATGCTGCTCGGCGTCGCGGGCATCAACCACAGCCAGGGCCTCGACTGGCCCATCGTCGGGGCGCTGGTGCTCGTCCTGTTGAGCGGTCTCTTCGTGCTTGCCGGAGCCACGCCGGCCGCGCTGGGCCTGCTCGCGGACATGACCGAGGCGCATCCCGAGGACCGCGGGGCGATGATGGGGCTCTACTCCGTCTTCCTGGGCATTGGCCAGATCCTCGGCAGCCTGATGGCCGGCTTCTCGGCCGACCGGCTTGGCTTCGACGGGCTGATCCTGGTGGGCTTCGTCCTGCTCGCTGTGGCGGTCATCCCGCTCGGGCAGCTTCGAGCTTCGGAGCACATCTTCGACGATCACGCGCGAGCCCGTGGCGCGGGGATCCGGCCTTATCGGCTCCGGCTATCCTTCGCAGACCCATGCGCCTATCGCAGCTCTTCTTCGCAAGCCTGCGCGACGATCCGGCGGACGCCGAGATGGCGTCGCATCGGCTCCTGATCCGTGCGGGATACGTCCGGCAGATCGGCTCGGGCATCTACTCGCTGCTGCCCCTCGGATGGCGGGTGACACGCCGGGTTGAGCAGGTGATCCGGGAGGAGATGGACCGCATCGGCTGCCAGGAGATGGAGATGCCTGTCGTGCAGCCCGCGGACCTGTGGCGCGAGAGCGGCCGGTACCAGAAGATCGGTCCGGAGCTGCTCCGCTTCAAGGACCGCACCGGGCGTGACATGGTGCTGGCCATGACCCACGAGGAGGTGGTCGCAAGCCTCCTGCACGACCTGGTGAGCAGCTACCGCCAGCTCCCATTGCTGATCTACCACATCCAGACCAAGTTCCGCGACGAGCCGAGAAGCCGGGGCGGACTGATCCGGGTCCGGGAGTTCGTGATGAAGGACAGCTACAGCTGCGACCTCGACACGGCTGGGCTCGACCACAGCTACCAGCTGCATTACGAGGCCTACACGCGCATCTTCGGGCGACTGGGACTCGACGCGATCGTTGTCGGCGCCGATGTCGGCATCATGGGCGGCAGTCTCGCCCACGAGTTCATGGTGCTCAACGAATGGGGCGAGGACACGCTGGTGCTCTGTGAGCGCGGCGACTACGCGGCCAACCAGCAGATCGCCATGGTCGGCAAGCCGGAGCCGCCCAACGAGGAGCCGATGGCGACCGAGGAAGTGGCGACCCCGGGCGCGGCCACGATCGCGGACCTGGCTCGCGTCCTAGAGATCGGCGCGGACCGGACCGCAAAGGCAACCTTCTTCGTGACCGGTGACGGACGGCTGCTGACCGTGATCACGCGGGGCGACTACGAGGTGAGCGAGACCAAGCTCGCCAACGCGGTGAAGGCCTACTCCCTGCGGCCTGCCCAGGCGGAGGAGATCCGTGCAGCGGGGATGGTGCCTGGCTACGCCTCGCCAATCGGTGCCCATGACACGGTGGTGATCGTCGACGACCTGGTCGCCCGTTCACCGAACCTGGTCGCGGGGGCCAATCGCGAAGGGTTTCACCTGCGCAACGTGAACGTCGGGCGCGACTTCAGCCCGGACATGGTGACCGATGTCGTGAACGCTCGAAACGGCGACCCATGTCCCAAGTGCGGCGCCGCGGTCGCATTGCGCAATGGCATCGAAGTCGGGAACATCTTCAAGCTGGGGACCGACTTCAGCATCCCGATGGGCGCCACCTACCTCGGCGAGGACGGCGAGCGACACCCGATCGTGATGGGCAGCTACGGGATCGGGGTGGGACGCAACGTGGCGTGCATCGTCGAGGCTCACCACGACCAGAAGGGCATCGTGTGGCCCGCCGAGGTCGCGCCGTATCCGGCCCACCTGGTCACGATTGCGGCAGCCAAGGAGCCACGCATCGCGGAGGAGGCGGACGGCCTCTACGCACGCCTCAAGGATGCCGGAGTCGAGGTCCTCTACGACGACCGCGACGAGTCGCCGGGGGTCAAGTTCACCGACGCCGAGCTTCTGGGCATGCCATTGATCGTGACCCTTTCGCCGCGCTCGCTGGCGGCGGGGGGCGTGGAGGTGACGGTCCGCGCGACCGGTGAGCGGTCCGTGAAGCCGATCGCGGAGCTCGAGGCGCAGCTCAGGACCGCGGCTACGGGCTGACCTCGCCACTTCCTGCGCTCACCACTCAGGCGGGTGGCATCGCCTAGAGCGCGCGGAGCTGGGGCAGGATCTCCGCGCCAATACGCTCGAGCGGCTCCAGGTGCGCGACGCTTCGGACGCTGGCGATGACGTGCTGGGCACCTGCCTCCCCGAGCTGCCCGAACCAGTCGACGACCTCCGTAGGCGACTCGCGTTCGAGATCGATGCCCTGCAGCGTGCTGCGCTCGATCTCGTCGTAGGTCCGGCCAAGCCGCTCGCAGTGCTCGCGCAGGACCGCGTACTTGTGGCGAATGCGGTCGGGGCCGCCGAAGACGTTGGTGGCATCCGCGTACTGCGCGACGAGCCGCAGCGTCTTCTGCTCGCCACCCCCGCCGATCATGATCGGCACCCGGGGTCGCGAGATCGCCTGGGGTGAGTTGAGAAGCCGCGTGGCGATGAACTGCTTCCCCTCGTGGCGCCCTTCGCTGCCGCGACCGCCGCTCCACATCTGGTTGGCCATCTGCAGCGTCTCCTCGAGCATCTCGAAGCGCTCGCGGAGCGGCGGGAATGGCCAGCCCAGGGCGCGCGACTCCTCCTCGTTCCAGGCGGCGCCAATTCCGAACCAGGCACGGCCTTCCGACAGCACGTCGAGCGTGGTGGTCGCCTTGATCCACAGCCCCGGGTTGCGATAGTGGATGCCCCCGACCATCAGGCCGAGCCGAGCGCGCTTCGAATGCGCAGCCATGAAGCCCAGCGCGGTCATCCCCTCCAGCATCGGCGCCTCCGGAGGCCCGCCGCCCCGAATCTGGAAGAAGTGGTCCATGACCCAGATCGAGTCGAATCCGACGCGGTCGGCCGTCTCGACGATGCGTCCCAGGGTTGGACCGATGGCGGCGGCGCCCCCTGGCCAGTTGAAGGCGTTGATCTGCAGTCCAAGCTTCACGAGGTCGGCTGATCCACCTCGACCCCGTTCCAGAACGCCACGTATCCCTCCACGTGCCGGGCGGCGGGCAGTGTCTGCGGGTAGTACCAGGCCGCATCCCGGTTGACGGCCCCGTCCACGACCAGGTCGTAGTAGCTAGCCGTCCCCTTCCAGCCACAGACCGTGTGGGTTTGCGAGGCCCGCAGGAACTCGTCCTTTACCGCCTCGGGCGGGAAGTAGACATTGCCCTCGACGATCTCGACGGCGTCGTCACCGGCTTCGGCGATGATCGTGCCGTTCCAGGAAGCGCGTGGCATGCAGGTCCTCACGGCTTGGTGGTTGCGAGCGCAAGTATGCCGCATGGCTGGCGGGCCGCTGTCAGGCATATGATCGCGCCGATGGAGCTCGGGCTTCGCGGTCGCCGAGCAGTCGTCGGCGGCGCCTCATCCGGGATCGGTGCGGCCATCGCAGGGGGGCTGGCCGCCGAGGGTTGCTCGCTCCTGATCTGGTCGCGCGACGAGGCTCATCTGGCGCCCGTCGCCGACGACCTCCGCGCTCGGTACGGCGTGGACGTCGCGACGGCCGCCGTGGATGCCGGGGATCCGGCGGCTCCCGAGCTGCTCGAGCAGGCGGTGATCGGCTCGCTTGGCAGCGCCGACATCTGCGTCCTGAACGCTGGAGGTCCGGCGCCGGTCGATCCACTCGAGACCGATGTTGACGGCTGGAGGGCAGCATTCGCGTCGCTGGCGATCCACCCGATCCTGCTCGCCAGCCGGCTGATCGGCCCCATGCGCGAGCGTGGCTGGGGACGAATCGTGGCCTGTCTGTCCTGGTCGGTGAAGGAGCCGATCCCCGAGCTCGTGTATTCGACCGCGGGGCGCTCAGCGCTGGCTGCCTGGATGAAGACCGTCGCCCCGCTGGTGGCGGCCGATGGGGTCACGATCAACGGCATCCTGACCGGACCCATCGCCACGCCCCGCATCGAGGACCTCGACCGATCGCGCGCGGAGCGCGAGGCGCGCGATCTCGACGAGGTGCGCGCCGAACGCATCGGCTCCATCCCGGCTGGCAGGCTCGGCAAGCCCGAGGAGCTCGCCTCGCTCGCGGCCTATCTGTGCAGCGAACCGGCCGGCTTCCAGACCGGAACCTTCACGCTCGTCGACGGGAGCCTGGTCCGAGCACTCTGATCGCGGGCGTGTGCTTGCGAACGGTCGTATCATCGACTCCCCCGAGCGTGAAGCAGGGCCTGCGGTGGCAGGCCCGGGACCAGCATGAAACCCCTTCGCGTCATGGTCATCACCTACGCGCCCACGGTCTTCCGCCACTGCCAACATTGCGAAGTGGCGTTCGAGGGGATGGGCCTGGGCGAGCGCATCCATCGAGCCGAGGCGCGCGACGCGCTGCCCGCCGACCTCGCACTCGAGTTCCAGGGCGTCTCCGACTGGGTGCACGCCCTGATCGAGCGACACGGGCCCCGCCTGGCGATAGACGTCGTGGATGCCGCCTCCATCGAGGGGTTCTGGCGATCCCTGCGGCACGGCGTTCGGCGCTATCCGGCCGTGATCGTCGACGGTCACGCCGAGCGCGTGGTCGCCGGCGATCTGGGCCATCTGGATGAAGTCATCGATTCGGCGTTACGCGGAGAAGGAGCCGCCTAGCGAACCATCTGCTCCCGCCCAACTGACAGACCTTCGTCACCGTGGAGGAGGTTGGCCCATGAACTCCCTATGGGTCGTCGTCATCGGCGCCGTGGTCATCTACCTGGCCTACAACTTCTACGCGCGTCGCATCGATCGAGTCGTCATCGCGTCCGATCCCAATCGTGCCACGCCGGCAACGATGTACATGGACGGCGCCGATTTCATGCCGACGAGCCGCTTCGTGCTCTACGGCTACCACTTCAAGTCCATCGCCGCGGCCGGGCCCATCGTGGGCGTCATCACGGCCGCGAACCTTTGGGGCTGGCTGCCCTCGATCGTCTGGCTGATGGTGGGCGTCACCTTCATCGGCTGGGCGAGCGACTACAGCGCGATCATGATGGCCGTCCGTAACGACGGGAACTCGCTCAGCGCCATCGCGCATCGGCTCATCAGTCCCAGGACGCGGACCATCCTGTTCGTGTTCATCTTCTTCTACCTCCTGCTGATCGGCGGCGCGTTCGTGGGGATCATGGCGGCCATCCTCGACGCCCGCCCGGACGTCCCGTTCGGGATCGTGGTGCTGGCGATCATGGGCGTCGTCGGCGGCTGGCTCATCTACCGGCGCCGCGCTGACCTGATCATGGTCACGCTGCTCATCGTGTTGGTGACGCTGGCCGCCATGGCGCTTGGTCCGCTCGGCGTGAAGTTCTCGCCGAACAACCAGCCACCTCCGACCTGGAGCACCGGCGTCGTCAGCGGCCCAGTGCTGGGCATCAACACCGCCCTCAACGGCGGCGGACCGATCTACTCGGTGGTCGACCCCACCAATGCGGACCCGCGGGTCCCGCCGCCCGGACCTGACGGGAAGCGGCCCCAGACCAAGGCCTACAACCCGGCCACCGGGGCCATCAACGTCTTCCCCTCGTTCCTGTTCTGGTGCCTCTTTCTGCTGGTGTTCGCCTACCTGGGAACGAACCTGGCGATCTGGCGCTTCGCACAGCCGGTGAACTACATCGGCTTCTGGATCATGGCCCTCACCATTGGGGTGAGTGCCATCGGCGCCATCCTGGCCCCGTTCACCAATGCGAGCGTGGCGACCTTCCAGGTTGCCGCCTACAAGGGATTCGCTCCAACCCAGGCGACGGGCGCCATCCAGTGGCTGTGGCCGATGTTGTTCGTGACCATCGCCTGTGGGGCGATCAGCGGCTGGCACGCGCTCTTCGGCTCGGTCGGCACCGCCCGTCAGCTCGAATATGAGACCGATGCCCTGCCGGTGGGTGGAGGCGGCATGTTCAGCGAGAACACCCTGGGCCTCCTCTCCCTGACCGCGGTCGCCATCACCGGCGCAGCCGGAGCGGGCGCCTTCGCCGGGGGCGTCGGAAAGCTGCTGAACGTCGCCACCTTTGGCGCGCTGCCGGTCGCCTTTGGCACCGCGCTTGGATTCGGCTCGTTCGTGGTGATCGTGCTCACCGTCGTTCAGCTCGTCTTCCGCGTGATGCGCGTGACCCTCGGCGAGTGGCTGGGCGAGTGGTGGGTCGGGTTCAAGAACCAGCACGTCTCCTCGGTCGTTGGATCGGTCCTGGTCCTGGCCCTCGTCCTCTCGGGAACCTGGGTCTACCTCTGGCAGCTCTTTGGCGCGAGCAACCAGCTCCTGGCTGCCCTCAGCCTGCTGCTCGTCACGCTCTGGTTGCACTCCGCCGGCCGCAACCCTGCTTTCGCGGGGATCCCCATGGTGTTCATGTACGTGACCACCGTGGCGGCCAGCCTGATCACCGCCTACAACCTGTACGCCACGATCGTGACGCGTGCAGGAAGCGCGGCGATCAGCGTGGTCGGAGCCTGGGCGATGATCATCGTGGCGCTCCTGCTGGTGGCCGCCGCGCTACTGATCGCCTGGGATGCCTGGAAGGCCTGGACCCGCCGGCCCGCGGAGGTCCAGCCACAGCCGGCGCCCGCGGGTGGTGACTGAACCGGCCCATCGCACATCGTTGCGTGGTGGGGCCGCGGTCTCCGGATCGCGGCCCTTCCGCTTCCCGGCAGGCGGGCGGAAAAGGCGGCGCTGGGCCTCGGCCGGCGCTGCGGTTACCGACCGGGGGGCTGGGCCGGTGGGGCCGAAACCAGCTCCGCGAGCTCGCGCACCGCACTGAAGAGCCGTGCCGAACCACTCCCTCGCAGATCAGGAGGAAGGGCGTGCACCTCGAGGTGGGGAACCGTCTGTGACACGGTGAGCCGCCAGACACCGCCGCTCGCCCGCTCCAGGGCATCCCATTGCTCTGCCAGCTCGGTGATCGGTGCGCGCCCATCATCCCGTACGCGGTAGACACGCCCATTCGAGGCCGTCCGCTTCCCGGCCTCGGTGAGATCACTCGAACCCATGCCGCCTGGACTCCACCCGTGCGGATCGACGAGATCGGCTCCAAAACGGGGTGCGCGCACGAGGTTCAGTCGCAGGATGATGACGTCCCGTCGCCCGCGGCGGCGAGCGAGCGCCCAAAGAAGGCCGAGGTCCCTTGGCTCGAGGACCACCAGCACGTCAGCCCCTCGATATGGCGCCGCGGGGTGCACGATGCTCAGGGCGGCGACGCTGCTCCCCAACCATCGCAGCGTGGCGCGCGGACCGAGCGCGGGGAGGCCGTCCTGGAGCCATCCCAGCACCCGGTTTCCACGCCGAATGTTCAGCTGGGTCCCGAATGCGAACCAAATGAGGACGATCGCCAGAAGGGCGATCGCCAGGGCCGGCACGAATGCGCTCAGATCTGGCATGGCGCCTGCGACTCTAGGAAATGGTGCTCGAATCGGTCAACGGCGATCATCGCTCCCGAGTTGCGGGTGCGCCTCGGGTGTACAGTCACCGCCTCGGCCCGAGCAGGCTCCGGGGGAGGCGTGCGAGGAGGCAGCGCGATCGGATGAATGAGCGCACGGCGAACGGCCGTCGTGCATCGGTCCTGGCCGGCCTCCGCGAGTTCCTGTATGGGATGACCGGGCACGAGTTCGCGCGGCACGCCGTCGCCGCGCGCGCCAGCCTCGAGACGCTCTTCATGGTGACCTGCGTCGGCGACATGGTCGGTCTGCCGGTCATGCCGCCCTATTACTCGCTGCGCCTGCTCCCATTCGTGGTGCCCGAGATCGCGACCTGGAAGCGACGGGTGCTGCGCGAACGGCAATTCAGCGACGAGCACGACTTCGAGCTGCACGGCGTCTAGGAGGACCCATGCCTGATCAACCCGACGACTCAGCGGCCGAGCGTCCCGGCGGTCTCCGCGGACTGGCGGCGCGATTCCGCGAGGTCACCTACGGCATGGCTGCGCATGACATGACGCGCTACGCGCTGCGCAGCCGGGCCAGCATGGAGCACCTGTTCATCCTGATCACGATGGGCGACCTGGTGGGCGTGCCCATCCTGCCGCCCTACTACTCCCTCCGCCTGCTGCCGTACGTCGTCCCCCAGATCAGCACCTGGAAGCGTCGGATGCTGCGCGAGAAAGACCTCACCGACGCGATGTTCTAGGAGGAGCCGATGGCCACCCAGACCCACGACGACGCTCCTCCGCGCACGGCGCGGTCGCCCGCCCTGGCGGCTGGAGAGTCCCTCGCCGACTTCTTCTCGAAGCACCCCGAGCGCCGCTACGTGATGTTCGGCGGCAAGGGAGGCCTTGGAAAGACGACCTTCTCCGCGGCAACCGGCTACTGGCTTGCCCAGCATGGCAAGCGGGTGCTCGTGTTCAGCGTCGACCCGCAGGCGAGCCTGTCGGACATCTTCCAGATGGACATCTTCGGCAAGGGTCCGGTCAAGGTAATGGACAACCTTTGGGCACAGGAGATCGACGCCGACCGGCACATTCGCGAGTACCAGGACGAGGTGCGAGCGAAGATCCTTGAGATGTACGGCCTCGACAAGGTCCCCGACGAAATCGAGGACTACATCGCGGCGGCGTCGGCTGAGCCCGCGATGGAAGAGAGCGCGATCTTCGACTCGGTGGTCGACATCCTCTCGGAGGGTGACTACGACTACTACATCTACGACCTCGTCCCTCTCGGCCACGCCCTTTACTACCTGTCGATGGCCAAGGTCTACGACGAGTGGATCGGCAAGATCACGCACCTGCGCGAGGAGATGCG
This sequence comes from Chloroflexota bacterium, assembly GCA_005879815.1. Lineage (GTDB taxonomy): Bacteria > Chloroflexota > Limnocylindria > QHBO01 > QHBO01 > CF-82. Next base: position 13 of record VBKA01000075.1, on the reverse strand, counting down.
GGAGTACGAGGAG
>VBKA01000065.1 GCA_005879815.1 Chloroflexota bacterium | reverse complement strand
CGTCGCCTGGGCGCCGGATCGTGGCATCAGCAAGGTCGAGCTGCAGGTGGATGACGGCGCGTGGCAGCCTGCCCGGCTCTCGACGCCGATCTCCAAGACGACCTGGGTCCAGTGGCTCGTCCGCTGGCAGGCCACTGGCGGGAACCATCGGCTGCGGGTGCGTGCCACCGATGGAGCCGGTCTGCTGCAGATCGAGGAGCCCCATGAGCCGGCGCCGAATGGCGCGACGGGCTACCACACCATAGGGGTGACGGTCGCTTGAGCGACTGGAATCAATTGGCCCCGCCGTTGGTGGCGGGGCCAATGACGCGTTCATTCGCCGGATTACGGCTTGTGCAGGAGGCCCTTGTCTGCAGTGGTCGGCGTGTGGTTCGTGGCTGCTCCACTCGCGTTGGCGTTCTGGTGGGCGGCCGATGTCGCCTGGCCCCATCCCATGGCGATGGTTCGCACGAACGCACCGTGGTTCGCGAAGTCTCCCTGGGCTTCCGCCGTCGTGCCTCCCTTTGCTGCGGCCGACACGGCGAATCCATGCGTGTCTTCGGGGGGACCGCCGGATGCGTTCTCGGATGCGTTTGTCCCGCTGCGGTCCGCGACGGAGACCTCGACCCCGAGGGGTACCTGCTTTCCGGACGCCTCTCGCGCCGTGCTGATGCCGCCGTCCGATGCGGCCGGCAGTACGTGGGCGACGGCCAGGCCGGCCGTGAGGCTGAGTGCCGCCAGAGCGGCGATCGCGCTTCGTGCGCTGCGGATTCGATGCATGCGCTGCGTCGATCCTCCTTGCTGAAGGGCGGGTCTGTATTGTCTAACGTCTCTGTCCGGCGTGCGTTAGCCGCCAGATCTCCCATGCTACCGGTGACCTTCGGTCGGCCACGTTGACAGCGAGAGCACAATCGGCGGCGTGCCGGCCCCCAGGTCGCCCCTGCTGATCGTCAACCCCGCGGCGGGCGAGGGTCGTGCGATACGCCTGCAATCGTGGTTGCAGCAACGACTCAGGTCCGCCGGCCCAGGCGCGCGGATGCTCGAGACCCGAGTTCCCGGCCATGCTCGCGAGCTGGCCCTGCACGCCGTCGATGGCGGCCACGATCGGGTGATCGCGGTGGGCGGGGACGGGACGATCCAGGAGGTCGTCAACGGCCTGATGGAGGCCGGCGCGAAGATCTCCCTGGGCATCGTGCCAGGCGGCAACGGCAATGATCTGGCGCGCAGCCTTGGTCTTCCCCATCGCGCAGACGAGGCACTGGTCATTGCCCTGGGTGCCGCGGCAAGGCCCATCGACGTTCTTCGCGCGAGGCGTGGAGCTGGCTCGACTGCGAGCGTGCGGCACTTCATCGCCGCGGGTGGCACCGGATTCGACGCGCAGGTTGCCGCCGCCATGGCCCACCGGCGACGTCGCTGGCAGCGCGGGCGACTGGGGTATGCCCTGTCGACGCTGGGGGAGCTGCGGCGCTTTCACAACCGCCGGGTTCGGCTCACGCTCGAGACAGCGGACGGTGAGCGGCAGATCGACCGTCGCGTCCTGTTCGTGGCCTTCGCCAACGGGATGTACTACGGCGGCGGCATGCAGATATGCCCGGAGGCGTCGCTGGATGACGGCTGGTTCGACGTGTGCGTGGTCGGCGACATCTCGCGGCTCGAGGCGGTCCGGCAGCTGCCGGGGATCTATCGCGGCCGCCACGTGAACCATCCGGCCGTCGAGTTCGAGCGTGCCACCTCCGCGCGCCTGGAAGGGGAGCCGGGCACGCTGGCGCACCTGGACGGGGAGCCATTCGGCGCGCTGCCACTGGAGGTCGAGCTGCAGCACCTGGCACTCTCGGTCGCCGCTCAGCCGCCTGCGCCGGAGGAGACCATCGACTAGGGTGGCCGCGTGAACGAGCGCCCCGAGCTGAACGCGCGGCGTGGCTGGCAGGTCTTCTCGCGCGACGGACACCTCGTCGGGCGGGTTGACTCTGTCTTTGCTGATTACCTCCTGGTTCGTACCGCCGGCCTCTTGCCGGTCGACCTCTACGTGCCGAGCGACGGGATCCTGGCCGCGCGCGACGGGCGCGTCGTCCTGACGCTCGCGGGCGAGGAGACCTATTCACGGTGGCACCGCCCGCTCAAGCGCGCCCCGCACGCCTGAGCCACCATGACCGAACGCTTCGCGGCCGACATCCAGGCCCGCCTCGCTCAGGCTGAGGAGATCGAGATTGTGACGTCCGAGCACGACCAGGCTCGCCGGCACGTCACGATCATCTGGCCGGTCGTCGACGATCAGGGTCGGGTGCTCGTCCGTTCGGTCCGCGGCACGCGGGGCCGCTGGTTCCGCGAGGCGGTCGCCAATCCATCGGTCGCCATCCTGGTGGAAGGGCGAGAGATTCACGCCACCGCGCTCGCCGCCACCGACGAGGAGCGGGTTGCCGCGGCGAGCCGAGGATATCGGTCCAAGTATCCGCCGGGGCCATCGGTCGACGCCATGCTCCGCGACCGCGTGCTGGACACCACCCTCGAGCTCGTTCCGCGCTGAAAAACCGGGTTGCGCCGGGGGCGAATCCATCGGTCTTGGAGTACCCTGACCCGAATGGATGATCAGGAGCGCGCGGATGCCTTCTACGCGCACGTGATGGGCGGCGGCAAGGTCGAGGCCGACGACTGGATGCCGGACGACTACCGCGCCGCCGTGCTCAAGTTCGTCGAGATGCACGCCAACTCCGAGCTGATGGGCGTGCTGCCGGAGCGCGAGTGGATCCTCCGCGCGCCGACCCTCAAGCGGAAGCTGGCGCTGACCAGCAAGGTCCAGGACGAGGTCGGCCACGCCCAGCTCCTGTACCGGGTGGCCGAGGACCTTGGCAAGCCCCGTGAGCAGATGCTCGCCGACCTCATGGCCGGCAAGACCAAGTTCCACAACGTCTTCCACTATCCGACGCGCTCGTGGGGCGACGTCGGGATCATCGCCTGGCTCGTAGATGCGGCGGCGATCGTCAGCCAGCAGGCGCTGCGTGACTCCTCCTACGCGCCCTATGCCCGCACCATGAAGAAGATCTGCTGGGAGGAGAGTGTCCACATCATGCACGGCCGCGACGTGGTGCTCACGCTCATGAACGGCACCTCCCGCCAGCGCGAGATGGTCCAGGAGGCACTGGACCGATGGTGGGGGCCGCTCATGCAGATGCACGGGCCACCCACTGACCCCGCCACCGACCGCGACCTGATCTGGAAGATCAAGGCCAAGGGCAACGAGCAGCTTCGCCAGGAGTTCCTCTCGATCTACGTGCCGCGCATCTGGGAGCTTGGTCTGACCGTGCCGGATGCCGGGTTGGGGTACGACGAGGTCGAGGGTCGCTGGCATTACACCGAGCCGGACTGGGCCGAGCTGCGCAACGTGGTGACCGGGCACGGACCGATGAGCCAGGAACGTCTCGAGTTCCGGCGCACGAACCACGCGGCGACGCAGTGGGTGCGCGACGCGGTGCTGGGAGCCCCGAGCGCCGCCGCCTGAGTCGCGCGGCCAGGGTATGAGCGACGGCACGGGGCCAGCAGACCGGATCTGGGAAGTCTTCCGCCAGGAAGCCGAAGGAGACCCGATGATCCACAGCGGCAACGTGCGAGCGCCCGACGAGGAGCTTGCGATGCACTACGCGCGGGAGTTCTACGGCCGTCGGCAGGAGAGCCACCGGCTGTGGGTCGTCGCTCGGGACGCGATCACCGAGCTCGACGATCCCGACCTCCTCAATCCGCCGTTCGATCGATCCTTCAAGCGTCCGGGCGGATACCTCATCAAGCACAAGCTCGAAGCCGCCAAGGCGCGCGCGAATGCGCCAGCCGGCACCGAAGGATCCGAATGAACGACTTCGCTCACCGGCTGCCCGATGCAACCAGGGAGGCGCTTGCCGAGCTGTTGCTGGCGATCGCAGACGACGAGTTCGTGATCGGCTTCTGGGACTCGGAGTGGACCGGGATCGCGCCGATGCTCGAAGAGGACGTGGCGACCAGCTCGATCAGCCAGGATGAGATCGGGCATGCCAGGGCGCTCTACGAGCTGCTGGCCGAGCTGACGGGACAGGACGCCGACGAGATTGCCTTCGGTCGCCGGCCGGAGGCCTACCGGCATGCGGCGCTGATGAACCATCCGCGCACAGACTGGGCGTTCACCGTGGCGCGGCGGTACCTCTACGAGACTGCCGATGCGGTGCGCCTCGAGGCGCTGGCACGCTCGTCCCACGAGCCGCTTGCCCAGCTCGCGGCCAAGATGCGTCGGGAGGAGCGATACCACCTGATGCACCTCGACACATGGCTCCGGCGCCTCGCCGGGAGTGACGCAGCCAGGGAACGTCTGGCGGCGGCGCTGCGCATGCTGTGGGCGGACGCGTTGGCCGTCTTCAGCCCAGTCCCGGACGAAGAGCTGCTGGTGCGGGGAGGCGAGCTGCCGGAACCGATGGCGACCCTTCGCAGTCGCTGGCTCGAGCAGGTCTCGCCGGTGCTGGCCGGCCTGGGTCTTCCGGGACCCACATCCGATGATCTGACCGTTGCCGCCGATGACGGCAGGACCCGCCGAACGGATGCGTTCCGCTGGCTCCACGGGGAGTTCACGATGGTTGCGGCCTCGGAGCGGGGGGCAACGTGGTAGCCGCCGCCGATCCGCGCCAGGCTGTCGTCTGGGCGGCTCTCGACGAAGTTCCGGACCCCGAGATCCCTGCCATCAGCGTCGTGGAGCTCGGCGTGATCGGCGGCTTCGCCTTCGAGCCCACCGCCCGAGGGGGTGAGCGCCTCACCGTGGACCTGCTGCCAACCTTCGTGGGCTGCCCGGCCATCGACGTCATGCGCGACCAGGTGGGGGAGCGGCTGCGTGGGCTCGAGCTGGCGGATGAGGTCGAGGTTAGGATCAGCTTCGCGGTGCCGTGGACCTCGGATCGGATCAGTCCCGAAGGCCGCGAGAAGCTGCGCGCCAGCGGCTTCGCCCCGCCAGCGCTGATGGCCGTCGGCGCTCCATCGGTCCCGGAGACAGATCTGCTGACCATGGCGGTCGTGGCGACCTGCCCCTATTGCGGCTCGCGCAACACCACCCTCGAGAACCCGTTCGGGCCCACCCTGTGCCGCGCGATCTACCACTGTGCCGATTGCCGGCAGCCGTTCGAGCAGTTCAAGGCCGTCTAGGGCGGGAGCGAGCGAGTTCAGGCACGGGGCCTGCAAGCACGAGACGCGTGAGCGAATCCCACAACGGGCACCGCACGGCCCACACCACGCGCATCGCGGCGGTGGGTGACCTGCATTGCACGGTCGACGCCAAGGGGCGGCTTCGTGAGCTCTTCACGCGGGCCAGCCAGGAGGCCGACGTCATCGCACTGTGCGGCGACCTGACCGACTACGGCCTCCCCGAGGAGGCGCACGTGCTCGCCGGCGAGCTGGGCGGGGTTCGGGTACCGGTGGTTGGCGTGCTCGGCAACCACGACCACGAATCCGGCAAGCAGGTCGAGGTCGCGCAGATCCTGACCGAGGCGGGCATGAGGGTACTGGACGGCGACGCGGTGCAGCTCGCCGGGATCGGCTTCGCCGGGACGAAGGGCTTCGCGGGCGGCTTCGACCTCCACTCGCTCGGTGCATGGGGCGAGGCGGCGACCAAGGCCTTCGTGCAGGCCGCAATCGACGAGGCGATGAAGCTCGAGGCCGGGCTGGCTCGGCTCCGCACCCGGTCGCGGGTGGCACTCCTGCACTACTCGCCGATCTCGGGCACGGTCCGGGGGGAACCGGAGCAGATCTACCCGTTTCTGGGCTCGAGTCGCCTCGAGGATCCCATCGACCGCATGCAGGTGAGCGCCGTCTTCCACGGCCACGCCCACCACGGAGCGACCGAGGGCAAGACAAAGAACGGCGTCCCGACCTACAACGTGTCGTTGCCCCTGTTGTTGGCCAGCGGCCCGCGGGCGACGCCATTCCGCCTGGTCGAGCTGCCGGTCGACCCGGAGGAAACCCACGCCGTCGAGCACGAGCTGACGCCCGTGCGGGCCAGAAGCCGCAGCTGAGGATCGCGAAGCAGATGGTCGTCAATGAGCGCCTGCGAGCCAGCATCGACGTCGCGCCCAGGACGGCGGCCTTCTACGAGCACGTCATCTCGGCGCTCGAGGAGGAGGGGGTGCCGTTCATGCTCGGCGGCGCCTTCGCGTTCGAGGTGTACACCGACATCGGTGGCCGCACCAAGGACCTCGATCTCTTCCTGCACCCGCGCGACGTCAAGGCCGCCATGGCGGCGCTGAACCGCCGCGGCTACGACACGGAGATGAAGGCGAGACACTGGCTCGGCAAGATCAAGTCCGGTGACGACTTCGTCGATGTCATCTTCGGGTCAGGCAACGGGCTCGCCGTGGTGGACGACGTCTGGTTCGAGCACGCCCGCCCGGCCGAGGTGCTCGGTCACGAGGTGCGCCTCATCCCCGCGGAGGAGATGCTGTGGTCGAAGTCCTTCATCATGGAGCGCGAGCGCTTCGACGGCGCCGACATCGCCCACCTCATCCGCGTCGCCGGCCGAACCATGGACTGGCGACGCCTGGTCGATCGCTTCGGCCGCTTTTGGGCGGTGCTGCTCGCGCACGTGGTCCTCTTTGACTTCATCTATCCCGCCGATCGCGGACGGGTGCCGGACTGGGTGCGCGGCGAGCTCCTCGGCCGGGCGGGGGACGGAGCCGTGGACCCGGCGCTGGTCGACGAGCGCGTCTGCTTCGGCACCGCGCTGTCGCGCGCGCAATACCTGCCGGACGTCGAGGGCTGGGGCTATCGCGATGGCCGCCTGAAGCCGTTCGGCCTCCTGGACGAGTCCGATATCGAGCACGAAACCGAGCGCATGCGGAAGGAGCTCGGTCTCTAGCCCGGCGCGCGTTGCGTTACCCTTGCCCGCACGATGGCCATCGACAGCGACGAGATCCGATCGCGCGCGGACGAGCTGCTCGACGCGGGCGCACACGACCAGCTCGACACGATGCGGCACTCGGCTGCCCATGTCATGGCAGCGGCCGTCCTGGAGCTCTTCCCGGGCGCAAAGCTGGGAATTGGCCCGGCCATCAGGGACGGCTTCTACTACGACTTCGAGCTCCCGCGTCCGCTGACGCCCGCCGATCTCGAGGCGATCGAGGCCAAGATGCGCGAGCAGGTTGCCGCGGACCTCAGCTTTGAGCGCAGCGAGCTCTCTCGCGAGGAAGCGCTTGCCCAACTCGACAAGGACGGCCAGCAGTTCAAGGTCGAGATCGTGCGCGACCTGCCGGCCGAGGAGTCGCAGGTGGTCAGCTTCTATCGCCACGACGGCTTCAGCGACCTGTGCCGCGGCCCGCACGTGCCATCGACTGGCCGGCTTGGGCCGTTCAAGCTGCTGAACAGTGCCGCGGCCTACTGGCGTGGCGACGAAACGCGTCCGATGCTCCAGCGCATCTACGGCACCGTCTGGGAGACGCAGGCCGATCTCGATCGGTACCTGTGGCGCCTGGAGGAGGCCAAGAAGCGCGACCACCGCAAGCTCGGGCGCGAGCTGGACCTGTTCACGTTCCACCCAGAATCGCCGGCGGCGCCGTTCTGGCATCCCCGAGGCATGGCCCTATGGCGGGCGCTGGAGGCGTGGTCACTCGAGGTGCGCCGCGGTGGTGGCTTCGACGAGGTCAGGACACCCAGCCTGGTGCGGCGCGAGCTCTGGCAGCAATCTGGCCATTGGGATCTCTACCAGGACAACATGTTCGTGCTCGACGCGGACGAGCACGTGGCCGGCTTGAAGCCGATGAACTGCCCGGAGGAGATCCTGGTCTACAAGACGCGCTCCCGCAGCTATCGCGACCTGCCCATGCGCTTCGCCGACTATTCGACGCTCTTCCGCAAGGAGCGCACCGGCGCGCTGGCGGGGCTCTTTCGCGTCCGACAGCTGACCCAGGACGACAGCCACGTCTTCTGCCGGGAGGACCAGGTCCCCGATGAGCTCCGCCTGGCGCTGACCCTCGTCCAGCGCCAGTTCGAGCCGTTTGGCTTCACGCCGACCTTCAAGCTCGCCACGCGACCGGAGAAGAAGCTCGGCTCGGACGAGTTCTGGGATGTGGCCGAGGGGAGATTGCGCGAGGCGCTGGACGCGGAGCAGCTCGCCTACCAGCTCGACCCGGGCGGAGCCGCCTTCTATGCGCCCAAGATTGACGTGTTCATCGAGGACGCCCTCGGCCGCGAGTGGCAGATGGCCACGATCCAGCTCGACTACCAGCTGCCCCAGCGGTTCGATCTGGAGTACCGCTCCGGCGAGGGGCACTTCGAGCGGCCGGTGATGATCCACTACGCGATCTACGGCACCTTCGAGCGCTTCGCGGGCATCATCGTCGAGCACTTCGCCGGCGCGTTCCCGGTCTGGCTGGCCCCGGTCCAGGTGATGGTGGTACCCATCGCCGATCGGCATCTCGAATACGCGATGAAGGTGCGCGACGCGCTCCGGGCGGCCGAGATCCGCGCCGAGATCGACGATCGCTCCGAACGCATGCAGGCCAAGCTGCGGGACGCGCAGGAGCAGCAGATCCCCGTCATGCTGGTCGTGGGGGATCGCGACCAGGAGGCGAATGCGGTCAGCCCGCGGCTGCGCACGGGCGCCTCGTCGCAGGATGTGCCCCTGGACGCGTTCGTCGACGAGCTGCGAACCAGGATCGCCGCGCGCGAGCTGTGGCCGGTCCCGGTCCAACAGCCAGACGACGACTCCCGCGAGGCCGCCGAGCCGTCCGCACAGCGCGAGGCTTCAACCGCCGCGACGTGAGATTCCCGCACCCATCCAGCGCTGCGCGACGCCGCCGTGGGTGGCGCCTGCCATGAGAAAGATGCGCGCGATCGGGCAGCTCGCGCTCCTCTCGACCAACCCGGCGCGTTGCGGGGATTTCTACGAGCAGGCGTTTGGCTTCAACGTCCGCGCCTCTGACGGGGACGGCGTCGACCTCGAGCTTGGGGGGTTCGAGCTCAGCTTCCGAAGGGGTGAGCGAGCGACGCGGGACGGCATCCAGATCGGCTTCCGGGTCGAGACCGCCGCGGAGGTCGACGCCTGGTCGCAGGAGCTCGCCCAGCGCGGGTTCGCGCTGGTGGCGCCACCCTCGGGAGACCGTTGGGAGGGGAGCCGCTCGTTTCGCGTCGCGGATCCCGACGGGCGGCAGGTTGCCATCTTCTACGACTATCCAAAGTGAGTTGTGAACCTGAAGGAGTGAGATGAACCCAGACGACTTTCCGGCCCCGAGAGAAGGCTTCGTGATCACCCATTTCCTGGTCGTCTCAGACCAGGATCGATCCCGTGAGTTCTATCGGTCACTGTTCGATGGGAAGGTCCTCATCGAGCGTGACCCGGTCATCATGCAGGTCGCCAACACATGGCTGATTCTCAACGAGGGCGGTGGCCCCACCGACGACAAACCTACCGTCACCTTGACGACGCCACCGGACCCGAACCGGACAAGCGCCTTCATGAACGTGCGCGTGGCGGACATCCACAAGGCCTACGCCGATTGGTCCGCCAGGGGTGCGCAATTCCTCACCGAACCCAAGGATCACGGTCGCGAGATCCGCGCCTACATCCGCGATCCCGATGGCCATCTCATCGAGGTTGGTCAATCCGTGGGCGTCTGACCGATGCCGCCGCCGCCCGCTGAGGCGCGTTTCGTTGACCGCAAACGGCTGTTCGGGTATAGTCGCGCGGCGTTTTCGCGTCGAAGAGGGCCACCCGTCCGTAT
>VBKA01000064.1 GCA_005879815.1 Chloroflexota bacterium | reverse complement strand
ATGATGGAACGCCTAGGACTGCTGGTGATCGTACTGCCCGAGCTGCAGGGGCTGCGCGGCGTCCCCCAGGCGAAGGCGCGCCACGGGGATGCGCTCGACCACTCGTTGCGCACCGCGGACGCGCTGCCTGCCGGCGATCCGTACCTGCGCCTGTTCGGGCTGCTGCACGACGTCGGGAAGGCAAGCACCCTGGGAGACGGCCACTTCATCGGTCACGAGGTGGTTGGCGCCCAGATGGTGGAGGCCATCCTGCGACGCCTGCACGTCCCGCGTGTCGAGGTTGCCCGCGGGCGGCTGCTGGTTCGCCACCACATGTTCGCCTATGCCGGCGAATGGACCGATCCGGCCGTGCGCCGCTTCATCCGGCGCGTGGGAGCGTCGTCGTTGGCTGACCTGTTCGCGCTGCGCCGGGCGGACGACGTGGCCTCTGGGGTCGAGGAGCCGCAGCGCGGCGGGCTTGACGAGCTCCGCGCTCGCGTGGGCGTCGAGCTGGCGACGAGCCCCTTGAGCGCCGGCCAGCTGGCGGTGCGTGGCGATGACCTGATCGACGAGCTCGGGGTGCGACCCGGCCCTATCGTCGGACGACTCCTGGCCGAGCTCCTGGAGGCGGTCGTCGAGAACCCTGCGATGAACGAGCGCGCCGCGCTCCTGGCCCTCGCGCGCGCGTCGCTGGCGCGGGGTCCCGAGGCGGACGCAGGTGGTGCCGAGACGCACCGCCCCATTCGTTCGCGGCCGTGACCGGACCCGCGACAGTGCCCGTTTGGCTGACATTCGAGCGGACGCTGACTACAATCGGCGCTCCGGGCCAAAACCGATGCCCGATTGCGTACGAGCGGAGGGTCTATCGCCAGCGATGACCGCCATCGGTCGCCGGGCCGTTCGGCTCGAGCACCTGCTGACCGCACCGAACGCTTCGCTGCGCGACCTCGATGAGGCGGTTGCCCTCGTCCTCGAGCACGAGCTCGTCGGTGCCATCACGGTCAGTCCCTGGCTCGTCAAGGCAGCCCGACGCAAGCTTGGCCGCTCGCATCTCAGGCTCGGCACGGTCATCGGCTACGGCCACGGCGGACAGCTGCTGGCGGTCAAGGCCTTCGAGGCATCCAAGGCGCTCGAGCAGGGTGCCAACCAGATCGATTTCGTCATGAACGGCGGCGCGCTGGTCTCTGGCGAGGAGGAGACGGTCTACAACGACATGCTCGGGGTCGTGGACATGGCGCATTCCGCACTCGCGGTAGCCGGCGTCATCATAGAGGCGGAAACACTGCCCGACGAGCTGGTCCGCAAGGCGTGCCGGATCGCGGAACGAGCCGGTGTCGACCAGGTCGTGACCTCCAACGGCCTCGCCACCGCGCGTCACGCCATCGCGCTCACCGGCACCCTGCGAGACTGCGTGGGGCCGCGCGTTCAGGTCAAGGCGGCCGGCCGATTCAAGGATGCCGAGGAGGTCTCGGCAGCGTTCGTCGCCGGCGCGACGCGCCTTGCTGCCGTCCTGACGCCCGGCCTGATCGAGGGGATGGCCGCGACGTTGCCCGTCGGCCCACCAGAGCCCGCCGCGATCGGCGCGGCGGCAAGCCGGCGCTGACGGCCGGCGAAGGAGGCGACGGTTGCGGATCCTGGTCGTCGGCGGTGCGGGCTACGTGGGCTCGACGAGCGTCGAAACCCTGGTGCGGGCGGGTCACCATGTCACCGTCTACGACAACCTGACGACGGGGCATCGCCCGGCGGTGATCGAGGGGCCGCGGCTGGTCGTCGGCCAGATCGGCGATCGAGGCCACCTCGAGCATGTCCTGCGCGAGGATCGCATCGACGCGGTGCTGCACTGCGCCGCCAAGTCGCTCGTGGCGGAGAGCATGGCCGACCCGGGGCTCTACTACCGCAACAACGTGGCCGGAGGCGTCGCCCTGCTCGAGGCCATGAAGGGCGCCGGGGTAACACGCCTCGTCTTCTCGTCGACCGCGGCCGTGTATGGAGAGCCGCGCCGCGTGCCGATCGCCGAGGCCGATCGCACCGATCCGATCAATCCCTATGGCGCCACCAAGCTCGCCTTCGAAGGTGCGATGCGTTGGTTCGCGGCTGCGCATGGCTTCCGCGCGATCAGCCTGCGCTACTTCAATGTCGCAGGGGCGACCGAGGCCAACGGCGAGGACCACGACCCCGAGACACACCTGATCCCGCTCGTGCTCAACGTGGCCACCGGTGAGGGAAGCCACGTCCAGATTTTCGGCCAGGACTACCCGACCCCCGACGGAACCTGCATCCGCGACTTCGTCCACGTCCGCGACCTGGCCAACGCCCACCTTCTCGCTCTCGAGGCGACCGGCGAGGGCGATCCCAGCCTGGAGGTCTACAACCTAGGCTCCGCGGCGGGCTTCAGCGTGCGTGAGGTCGTCGAGGCCGCCCGCAAGATCACCGGTCGCTCCATCCCGGCGCGGGCGCTGAAGCGTCGAGTGGGAGATCCGCCGGTGCTGGTTGCATCGTCGCGGCGCGCGCGCCGGGAGCTGGGATGGACGCCGCGCCACTCAAGCCTCGAGCAGATGCTGACCGACGCTTGGGGCTGGCGCCTCGCGCATCCACGGGGATATGACGACCGGGTGGCCGACGAGCGCGAGCCAGCGTCTGGCTCGGATGGTCATGAGAGGGGTGTCGCCGCTTCGGTCGCCGTCAGCTGAGCGCAGCGCCGAGCAGAGGTCCGGCCTGTGGGTGTGGGCCTAGTTGCGAGCCAGTCTCAACTAGCTTAGGCTGCGCACCGCATGGAGCAGTCGAACGCCGTCCTGTCCGCGCTCGGCGACGCCGGAAAGCGCCTGACCGTGGCTCGTCGCGCCGTCGCTGAGGCGATCGCCGAGCAGGCGGGTCATTTCACCGCCGAGGACGTCCTGGCGGTGTCACGCCGGCGCCGCCGCGCCGTGGCGCGCGCCACCGTCTTCCGGTCGCTCGACTTGCTGGTCGATCTCGGCCTGGTCGAGCGCGTCGATCTTCCCTCCGGTGACCACGCCTATGTGGCCTGCGAGCCCGACGCGCACCACCATCACGTCGTCTGCTCCGCGTGCGGCCGATCCGTCGAGGTCGGCGAGCTGGGTCTGAGGCCCATTCTGGAGCGCATCGAGTTCTCGACCGGTTTCGCAATCGATTCCCACCGCCTGGAGCTGTTCGGCCTCTGCCCGGAGTGTCGGATGGCGGCCGCAGCGAAGCCCTCCGCCTAAGTCCGAACCCAATGGAGGGAGAGCCGATGGCTCGTTCGTCTGAACAAGCGAGACTGAGTCTCAGGAAGCCGCGATGGTTCGCCGTCGTGGCCCTCGCCGGTCTGTGGGCATCGTTGGCCGCCTGCCAGGCATCGCCCCCATCGCCCGGCGCCAGCGGTCCGGCCGATCGCATTCGTGTGGTGACCACGACCACGGTCTTCGCGGACATGGTCCACAACGTAGGCGGCGACCTCGTCGACGTGACGAGCCTGGTTCCCAGGAACGGCGACGTGCACACCTTCGAACCGAAGCCGGCCGATGTGCGTGCCGCCGCGAGGGCGAAGCTGCTGGTGATGAATGGCCTTGGCCTCGATGACTGGCTGGCCAAGACGATCACCAACGCCTCGAGCTCGGGTACGCCGTTGGTGAGACTTGCCGTTGACCTGCCCGGCGTCACCCTGCTCCCCGGGGAGGACCCCGGCACTCAGAACCCTCACCTGTTCATGGATCCGCGCTATGCGGAGCTGTACGTGGATCGCATCGCGGCTGGTCTGAAGCAGGTCGACCCCAAGGATGCACGCCGCGTCGATGATCAGGCGTCGACCTACAAGACTCGGCTCAAGGCCCTCGACGAGTGGGTGCGGACGCAGGTCTCCTCGATCCCGGCCGCCAATCGCAAGCTCGTCACCTTCCACGACGCATTTCCGTACTACGCTCGCGAATATGGGATCACGATCGTGGGCGTCGCCGTCGCCGCGCCGGGGCAGGACCCGAGCGCCGGGTACACCGCGAGCCTGATCGATGCCATTCGCAAGGCCGGCGTGAAGGCGATCTTCAGTGAGAGCCAATTCCCCGCGAAGCTCGTCGAACAGCTTGCCGCCGAGACCGGCACCAAGGTCGTGGCCAACCTGTACGACGACGCTTTGGGAGATGTCGACGTGACGAGCCTGGTTCCCAGGAACGGCGAGGTGCACACCTTCGAACCGAAGCCGGCCGATGTGCGTGCCGTCGCGAGGGCGAAGTTGCTGGTGATGAATGGCCTTGGCCTCGATGACTGGCTGGCCAAGACGATCACCAACGCCTCGAGCTCGGGTACGCCGTTGGTGAGACTTGCCGTTGACCTGCCCGGCGTCACCCTGCTCCCCGGGGAGGACCCCGGCACTCAGAACCCTCACCTGTTCATGGATCCGCGCTATGCGGAGCTGTACGTGGATCGCATCGCGGCTGGTCTGAAGCAGGTCGACCCCAAGGATGCACGCCGCGTCGATGATCAGGCGTCGACCTACAAGACTCGGCTCAAGGCCCTCGACGAGTGGGTGCGGACGCAGGTCTCCTCGATCCCGGCCGCCAATCGCAAGCTCGTCACCTTCCACGACGCATTTCCGTACTACGCTCGCGAATATGGGATCACGATCGTGGGCGTCGCCGTCGCCGCGCCGGGGCAGGACCCGAGCGCCGGGTACACCGCGAGCCTGATCGATGCCATTCGCAAGGCCGGCGTGAAGGCGATCTTCAGTGAGAGCCAATTCCCCGCGAAGCTCGTCGAACAGCTTGCCGCCGAGACCGGCACCAAGGTCGTGGCCAACCTGTACGACGACGCTTTGGGAGATGCTCCCGTGACGAGCTACGAGGCGGTCATCCGCTGGGATACCCAGCAGCTCGTAGCGGCTTTGCGCTGAACCGATGAGCGCGCTCCCCGTCACCTCCACGAGCGTGGCCGTTCGGCTCGCGCATGTCACGGCTGGATACGATCACCGCCAGGCGCTTGAGGATGTGGACCTCGATATCCCGGCCGGCGCGCTGGTGGCGATCTTCGGTCCCAACGGTGGCGGGAAGTCGACGCTGCTCAAGCTTGTGGCGGACCTGATCCAGCCCTGGAGCGGAGTCGTCGAGGTGCTCGGCGAGCCGGCCGGGCGGGCTGCCAGGCGAATCGCCTACGTTCCGCAGGCCGAGCTGGTGGACTGGTCGTTCCCCGTCTCCGTCTGGGACGTGGCGATGATGGGCCGATTCCCGCGGCTCGGCCCGTGGCGCCGCCCCGGGCAGCTCGACGGCGATGCTGTCGCCCTGGCGCTCGAGCGCGTGGGCATGGCGGAGCTGCGATCGTCGCAGATCGGGTCGCTCTCTGGCGGCCAGCGCCGCCGCGCCTTCCTGGCGAGGGCCATCGCGGCGGAGCCCGACCTTTACCTGCTGGACGAGCCGGTCACCGGTGTCGACGCCACGACCCAGGAGGACCTGATGGCGCTGCTCGCCTCGGAGACCTCGGCCGGGCGCACCGCCATCGCGACCACCCACGATCTCGCGGCCGCCGCGGAGCACTTCACCACCGTCGTGGCCCTCAACCAACGCGTCATCGCCGTCGGGGCTTCGTCGCTGGTCCTCGATCCGGACGTTCTCTCGCGGACGTACGGCGGGCACTTCCTGGTATTAGGTAACCAGGCCGTGGTGATGGACGACGCGCACCACCACGACAGCGCAAGCGGGGGCGAGCAGCACTACCACGAACGTCCCGAGCGGCGCTGATGCTGGCGCCGCTCACCGAACCGCTCGCCTATGACTTCTTCCTGCGGGCGTTGGTGGCCTCGTCGATGGTCGGTGTGGTGTGCGCCGTCATCGGCTCCTACATGGTTCTTCGTGGTCTCGCCTTCATGGGCGACGCGCTGAGCCATTCGGCGTTTCCCGGGGTGGTGCTTGCCTACCTGTTGAAGGGCCCGTTCTACATCGGAGCCGCGGTGGCCGCGGTGGCCACCGCCCTGGCCATCGGATGGGTGACCCGCCGCGGGAACCTGCGTGGCGACACGGCAATCGGCGTGCTCTTCGCCGGCATGTTTGCGCTCGGCATCTTCCTGTTCAGCCTCATCCCCAATTACGTGGGCGACCTGTTCGGCTTCCTGTTCGGCGAGGTGCTGGGGATTGGGCTCGGCGACCTGGTCGCGCTCGTCGGCCTGGCGGTCGCCGTGCTGGCGGTGGTCGCCATCCTGTGGAAGGAGCTGCTCTACACCACCTTCGACCCGCTCGGCGCGGCCGCCTCCGGTCTCCCGGTCGCCGCCCTCGACTACCTGCTACTGGCGCTCATCGCCGTGACCATCGTCGTCTCGCTCCAGGCGGTCGGGATCATCCTGGTGGTGGCGATGCTGGTCACCCCTGCCGCCACCGCGCAGCTGCTGACTCGGAGCTTCGGACGCCTGTTGGCGGTCGCCGTCACGATTGGGGTGCTCGCACCGATGGTCGGCCTGTACGCGAGCTATTGGCTGAACGCGGCGAGCGGGGCCACCATCGTGCTCGTCGAGACCGCGATCTTCCTCGTCGCGCTCCTCTTCCGGCTGCAGGTGGGGCGCCGTCGCGAGACGCTCCAGCCAGCTTCCTGAGCCGGGCGTGGTACGATTTGCAGAGCGGAGGCGCCGGTAGGAGCGTGGCCGCGCACCTCGTGCGCGCCCTCCCACAACGAGCGCGCCGTTCCCACATCGCACATCGGAGACCCTTTGCCAGAGACTGACACCCCGGCGGCGCACCCGCGTCGCAGAACCCGGCGCGCGGGCCAGCGCGTCACACAGGAGCCTTCATCAGGCGCACCGCATGCCGGTCGGCGGGCTGGAACCGCCGCCGATCCCGAGCCAACCCCGCAGACGGACGAGACTCTCCTCGCCGCCGCCCTGGCCCAGGCCAGCGCCCATAGGTTCGGCGACATCGAAGTGCCGGTCACCGTCGCGCGTGCCCTCGAGCGGATGGGCTATGAGACGCCGACGGAAGTGCAGGCACGCTCCATCCCCCCGCTTCGAACCGGCGCCGACCTGATCGGCCAGGCCCAGACAGGGACCGGCAAGACCGCCGCCTTCGGCATCCCCATCGTGGAGAAGATCGACCCATCGGCGAGCTACGTCCAGGCGCTCGTGCTCACGCCGACGCGCGAGCTGTGCGTCCAGGTCACCGAAGAGATCGCCCGCATCGGTCAGTTCCGCAACGTCAAGACGGTGGCGATCTACGGCGGCTCCAGCATGGATCGCCAGATCAGCGCGCTGCGACGCGGGGCGCAGGTCGTGGTCGGCACCCCGGGCCGCGTGCTGGACCTCATCCGGCGCGGCGAGCTCCGTCTGGACCGGGTGCATACCGTCATCCTCGACGAGGCCGACCGCATGCTCGACATGGGCTTCATCGTCGACGTCGAGACGATCCTGAGCCGATGCCCTCGCCAGCGGCAGACCGCCCTCTTCAGCGCGACGATGCCGTACGCGATTCTGCGCATCTGCGACCGATTCATGCGGCGCGACGCGACGCACATCGCGGTCCGGCCCGAGATGCAGACCGTGGAATCCGTCCGCCAGCTCCTCTACTTCGTCGCCGAACAGGACAAGGTTCGTGCCCTCCTCGAGCTGACCGAGGCCTTCGGCTTCGATCGGCTGCTCGTCTTCCGCCACACCCAGATTGGCGTCGACCGCCTGGCGGCCACCCTCAAGCGGCGCGGACAGAACGTGGCCGCGCTGCACGGCGGCCTCTCGCAGCGCGAACGCGATCGCACGCTCGCTGACTTCAAGGCGGGACGCATCCAGTTCCTCGTCGCGACCAACGTCGCCAGCCGGGGACTCGACATCACAGACCTGCCGTATGTCCTGAACTACGACATCCCCGAGGATGCGGACACCTACGTCCATCGCATCGGTCGCACCGGCCGGATGGGCAAGGCGGGGACTGCCATCACCTTCGTGGGGGAGTGGGACCTCGACGCCTGGGAGGCGATCCGCTCCCAGGTCAAGGCCCCAATCGAAGAGGGCGAGCTTCGCCTCTACGGAACGGCCTGAGGTTCTCCCGGCCGGCGACCAGCGACGAATGCGTCGCGATCGGCCCGAAAGCGACGCAAGCTGTCTGACGCGTATTCCTCGAGCATCGAACGTACCAGGCGGCTCACGTTCGTGCCCTCGATGAGCGCGCGCATCCGCGCGTGAAGCAGAACCTCCGCATCGACCCTGAGGGTCACGCTCGTCAAGCGCTGCCCAGGGCAACGGTTCGATCTGGCGCCACTCGTTCGGCCCGAGCGGGCCTGGCGGGCGCGGGAGGACCGAACGTGGCGGCCTCCGGCGTCGACGAACCATTAGCGCCTCTCGCGGAGCGACAACGGCCTTTCGCTCATTGCGTCAGCCCATTTCAGATTGCACGAGCAGACGAGGAGACGACTGCACGAGGAGACGACTGCACGAGGAAGACGAGAATCTGAAAGTGGCAGACAGGAGGCGATGGACTGTCATTCGCGGATTCGAACAGCACGGCGCATATCACGCGCTTAGGGACCGGTTATCGCCAGCGGCGCAGGTTCCCGATGAACGCGCGGCGAACCCGGCGGGTACCTTCGATAGGATGCCGTCAACCGCCCCAGGTGCCACGCGAAATCCCGAGCGGCCGCAGTTCGCCACGCTGGAGGAGGCGGTGGTCACCAGCGTCGAGTGGTTCGTCGAGCCGTGCTGGAAGGGTGAGCGGCTCCTGGCCCGGCTGGAGAACGGACATGTGCGCCTGACCGACCAGGTTGGCAAGCCGGCCGGCACCGAGCTGGATGAGGCGGCCCACGTTCTCGAG
>VBKA01000273.1 GCA_005879815.1 Chloroflexota bacterium | reverse complement strand
GATGGCGACGAGAGCGTCGGCGAGGGCTCGCGCCTCATCCGCTGGTGTGCGCAGGACGTGGTAGGCGAGGCGCTGCGCTGTCTTCTGGCCAACGCCAGGGAGGCGGCCGAACGCCTCGATCAGGCGTGCGACGGGCGCGATCAGGCCGGCCATCGATGCAGGGGCAGCGCGGTTCGCGTTCAGCGGGTCGACAGCCCGGGAAGTCCCGGCATGCCCGGCAGGCCCAGACCGCCGGCGATGCGCCCCATCCGTTCGCGCTCCAGCTCCTTGGCACGGGTGATCGCATCGTTGACCGCCGCCCGACGGCGGACGGATCGATCTCGATGGCGCGCATCTCACCTGCCCCGGTGATCACCACCCGAATGGCCCCTCCCCCCGCCGTCGCTTCGAGGGTGGTCTCCTTGAGCTCGTCCTGGGCCTGCGCCACCTGGCTCTGCATCTGCTGCGCCATCTTGGCGATCTGGGCGATGTTCACGCTTCACCTCTACGTCTTGGGCGCGCTGGCTGGATAGTCGGGATCGTGTGTCTGGGCGGTGCAGCGGGCGTGCCGCCCGCGGGGGTCAGCGAACCTCGGGCACGTCGACCAGCTCGCCACCGGTGATGCGCAGCACGCCTTCGAGGAGCGCCTGTCCGTTCGGATCGGACGGGTCGGCTGCGACCGCCTCCGCGATGGTCAGCGGCTCGAGCTCCACGTTGCTGGCGATGCAGGCAATGGCCCAGCTGCCGCCGAAGATCGTGATGAGCAGCTGTTCGATGGAGGGCGATCGATTCGCGATCTTCTCGCGCATGAATGCCCGTTCCTCGGGGAAGGCGAGGGTCAGCTTTGCGCCTTCCAGCTGGATTGGGCGGCACTCACGGAGGAGGGGCCGGAGCGCCGGCGAGGCCCGCTGCACGACTTCGCCCCAGCGACCACGGATGGCGTCCAGCGACGGTTTCCCGTTCTGCTCGGCCTGGACCGATGGCGACGCTTTGGCGCTGGCTGCCTTCGCGGGGGCGGGCTCGATTGGCGGCGGCGTGGCGGCGGGTCGCGGCCTGGCGGGCGGAGCAACGGAGGCCCTCGCCGGAGCGACGGGCGAGGCGGCATGAAGAGCCGTCGTCGTGGCCTTGGTCTCAATCGGAGCGGTCGTGACGGCCGGCTCGACGGCCAGCAGCTCAAGGATGAGCCGCGAGCGTCCCTCACGCGCACCCAGTCCCGCTGCTTCGGCGACGGCGCGCAGGACCTGGGCGAGCCGCCTCGCTCGTGGTGGATCGGCGGCCGACGCGAGCAGCCGACGCCGGGCCTCCTCCTGGGCCTGGTCCGCAACCTGGGTCATGTCGCGGCCGGCGTCCGCCAGCTCGTCGATGAGGGCCAGCGCGGCTGCAGCGTCGCCGCTCAGGTAGGCATCCAGCAGACGCCCAATCAGTTCATCTTCGGCGAGGCCCAGCGCCTCTCGGACCGCAGCGACCGATACGGCCTCCCCGGCGTAGGCCAGCACCTGGTCGAGCAGGGATTCTGCGTCGCGCATCCCGCCATCGGCCAGGCGCGCAAGGAGGGCCAGCGCCTGGGGATCGGCATCGGCCCCTTCGCTGGCGCTGATACGGGCCAGCTTGCCGACGATCGCCGCGGCCTGCAGACGGCGAAAATCGAAGCGCTGCGTCCTGCTGATCATGGTGGTCGGCACCTTGTGGGTGTCGGTGGTGGCCAGGACGAAGACCACGTGCTCGGGCGGTTCCTCGACGAGCTTGAGGAGCGCGTTGAAAGCGTGCGGGCTGAGCATGTGGACCTCATCGATGATGTAGACCCGCTTGCGCAGCTCCGAGGGTGCGGTCAGCGCCCGCATCACGAGGTCGCGGGCATCCTCCACGAGGCCGTGGCTGGCTGCGTCGATCTCGATCACGTCCAGCGCGCGACCCTCCCGGATCGCGACGCAGGACGCACAGGCGTCGCAGGGCTCACCGTCGTCCCCGCGGTTCGTGCAGTTGATCGCCTTGGCCAGGATGCGCGCCGTGGACGTCTTGCCGGTGCCGCGCGGCCCCACGAATAGATAGGCGTGGGAAATTCGGTCAGTTATGACGGCGTGGCGCAGGGTGGTGACGATGGGATCCTGGCCGAGGACCTCGCCAAACCGCTGGGAACGCCAGCGACGGTACAGGGCCTGATGCGGCACGGCGTCGCTGCCGGGAGGCTGGTCGATCGGGGTGGGCTCAGTGGGGGGCTCAGCCGCCGCGCGGGCGCGCGCTCGGGTGGTGGTCATGGTTCCAGATGAGGGTACACGGTCCCGTCGGATGGATCAGGGCGGCGCAACCGTCCTCGGCGCCGGTTCCGGGGTCGCTCGTATGAGAATTCGGCCGTGCACCCGACGTCGATCGGTCACGCCCCGCACGCGCCACATCGCCCGGCTCCAGCCAGGTCGCCCCACGGCACCCGAGGGCGGTCGCTTACCGCTGCTTCCTTCCGGACCTGACGGGGTTCACGGGCCTTCGCTGCGTGGGACCCGACTCTCGACGTCGGGCGATGAAGTGGGAGGCGGA
>VBKA01000084.1 GCA_005879815.1 Chloroflexota bacterium | reverse complement strand
CGGCCGGTCGCCGGCGCTGGCACGGGGGCAGGCGGCGGCGGGGCCGCGGACGCCGCGGCGGAGGCGCCAGCAAAGGCGGAACCGCGAGCGCGTGACCTCAGTCCCTGACGCGACCCCGCTCGGCGCGGCCCGCGTCGACGGCGTCCTCTTCGATTACGGAAACACGCTGGCCGGCTTCGTCCGCCCGGGCGACGCACTGCTGGAGGCGTACGCGCGCATCGCCGGACTCCTCCGGGCGCGCGGTCTGGCCAGTCCTTCCGGCGACGTGCTGTTGAATGAGGTCCACGAGCGGGTCGAGCAGGAATTCGTCGACCACCAGCGTTCCGGCCGGCTCGACGAGATGGACCTGGTCCCCGGCGCCCAGCGTGCCTACGCACGACTCGGCCTCGACCTCGACGAAGCCCTCCTCGACGAGACACTCGTGATCGAACAGGAAGCCTGGTGGCAGGGGGTGCGCATCGACCCCGACGCGCTACCCGTGCTGAGCCGGCTCCGCGAGGCAGGCTTGCGCGTCGGGCTGTGCTCGAACGCGCCGTATCGCGTGCGCTCGATGCACGCACAGCTGGAGCACTTCGGCCTGCGCGCCAGCCTCGACTCGGTCACCTTCTCTGGACAGGTCGGCTGGCGCAAGCCGTCGCCGCGCATCTTCGAGCAAGCGCTGCATGCGCTCGGGACGCCGGCAGAGCACACGGTCATGGTCGGTGACACGGAGCGCGACGATATATCCGGAGCGCACGGCGTGCGGATGCGGGCCATCCTGGCACTGAATCACGCAGACGGGGCTCCGGCCGGCACCGCCGCCGACGCCGTCATCCATCGTCTGGCCGAACTGGTACCGCTGCTGTGCGGGTACACGAGCCTATACTGCTGATCGCTGCTACCGACACTGGACGACACCGGCAACGAGGCACAGGACAGGTGAACTTCAAGGAGTACTTGAAAGAGAGGTGTCGTGACCGGGGGATCTCGCTTCATCGACTCGCACTCTTGTGCGACCTCAACCAGATCTACTTCTACCAGAGCGTCAACAAGAATCGCGACAACCCTCCGCCCTGGGTGCTGCGTCGCGCCGCGCCGCACCTTGGCGTGACGTACGTCGAGCTCATGATCGCCGCCGGTTACCTGACCGGCGCCGACGTTGAGGAATGGGACCGCAGCGGTCGCACCCAGCCACGCGAGGTCGCGCAGCCCGTAGCCTCCTGAGGGGCGATGAAAAAGCCGCCCCCGGCCGCCGCGCTTTTTCATCGCTGAAATCGGTGTCGGCGACTCACCCCGACTCAAAGGCGGAATGAATCCGCCTTCGCCGACCGATTTTTCAACGTCCGTTTGAGGAATTTCGTACGCTGAGCCCGATGAGTGCTCGCGGCATCATCCACATCGACCTCGATGCCTTCTACGCGTCGGTGGAGCAGTTGCGCCACCCGGAGTTGCGCAACCGGCCGGTGATCGTCGGCGGCGCTGACGCGGGGGACGGCAAGGCGCACCTGGCGCGCGGTGTGGTGAGCGCTGCGTCCTACGAGGTGCGCGAGTACGGCGTGCGCTCGGCGATGCCCTTGCGCACCGCGCTGCGGCTCTGCCCGCACGCGGTGGTCGTGCCGGTGGACTTCGCCGCGTACCGTGCGGCCTCGTCCTCGGTGTTCGCCATCGCACGCGAGTACACACCGCTCATCGAGCCGCTGTCGCTGGACGAGGCTTACCTCGACGTCACCGGGTCGGTGCTGCGGTTCGGTCTCGCGGCGCACATTGCCGCCGAGATGCGTGACCGCATCCTTGCCGAGTGCGGGCTGCACGCTTCCTTCGGGGTCGCATCGTGCAAGACCGTCGCCAAGGTGGCATCCGAACTGCGCAAGCCACGCGGCTTCGTGGTGGTCGAGCCGGGTGATGAAGCCGCGTTCCTCGCCCCGCTGCCACTGCGCGCGTTGCCCGGGCTCGGCCCGGCGACCGAGGAGGGGCTGCGCTCTGGCTTCGGTATCACCACGCTGGGCCAGCTCGCCGGCCTGCAGTTGGAGGCATTGCAACGTCGCGTCGGCCAGGTGCACGGCCGCTCGGTATGGGAACGCGCGCGGGGCATCGACTCGTCACCGGTGGTGCTGCCCGGTAGACCGCGCAGCATCTCGCGTGAGGAGACCTTCTTCAGCGACGTCGACTGGCGGCCGGCGCTGCACGAGCGGCTCGGCACGCTCAGCGCCGACGTGGGTGCGCGGCTGCGCAAGGGTGGCTGGACCGCACGCACCGTGACGATCAAGGTCCGCTATGCGGACTTCACCACCATCAGCAGGCAGGTGTCGCTGCCCGACCCGACCGCCGCCGACTCGGACATCCGCGACGCCGGCCTCGGACTGTTCGAGGCTGCGTGGTCCGGCGCGAAGATCCGGCTGCTCGGCGTCGGCGTGAGCAGCCTCGAAGAGGCGGCGCAGCTCGACCTCTTCACACGTCCGAACGCGGAGCGCCTCGACCGCACCATGGATGCGCTGCGAGCGCGCTTCGGCTCCGCTGCCATCCGCCGCGGCGCCGGCCGCGACCTGCGCGACCTCGATTGGCGCGGCGACGACCTGCGCTCTCCAAGCTGACGCACGCCATATGGGACGGGGAGGAGTGCTCCTCCCCGTCCGGGAAGCCCTTCGCCTTAGACGGTCAGCCCTTGCGCGCTGCCCTCGTTGATCGCGAAGTACTCGTTGCGGCTGATCGCTCCCGCCGCGCCTTCGACCAGGTTCCGCACGGTGCTGACGGAGTCGGATTTGAAGACGCACACACCGCGGGTGCCGTCCGAGCTCGGCACGACGATCGGCAGCTCGGTTCCCTCTGGCAGCGGCAGCGGCGCGCTCCAGAACGCGTCCGGGTCGGAAATCGTGTGGACTGCGATGACGAACATGACTCTCCTTATGGTCTGGCCCCGGCTCACCGCCGGGTGCCCGTGTTGATGCAGGACCTTCTCTCGCCCAGTGGTCTCGTGTGCACGTCTCGCGCTACATGCCGTCCTCCGTGTTCGGTTGCCGTCATGACCGCGAGGCTAGGCGGTGTGATTCCTTCCTTTCATCGGCACAGTGACCCAAATTCCGCCGCCGGCATGGGTGGATTTACCCACGCGCCGGCGAGGCGATCCCGTGCTCGAACGCGAACCGCGCCGCGGCCGTGCGGGTCGTGGCATCGATCTTCGTGAAGATGTTCGACACATGACGTGCCACCGTCTTCTGGCTGAGGTAGAGGGCCTCGGCGATCTGACGGTTGGTCTTACCGGCGGCGACCAGCGCGAGCACCTCCGCCTCCCGTGGGGTGAGCCCGTTCGGGAGCGTGGCCCGGCGCTCTCCGCCGGCCTCCCTGGCGTCGAGTTCGGCGCCCAGCTCCTCGAAGGCGGCGCGCGCAGCGAGGAGCTCCCGCTCCGACGACTCGATGTCGCCCAGCTGCCGGTACGCCCGGCCCAGCAGCACCCGCACCTTGGCGCATTCGTACGGCGCTTCGAGCTCGGTCCAGCCGGAGCAGGCTGCTCGCAGCATCGGGAGCGCTTCCTCCAGCCGCCCGGCGGCGAGCAGGACCGAACCACGCGCCCGTCTGGCGGTCGCCTCGAGACCTGAGCTCCCATATGCAGCCGCCACGGCATCGAGCTCATCGGCGGCGGCTGAGGCCGTCGCCGCGTCATGAGTGCCGATGGCGATCTCCACCTGGGCGGCGAGCAGCGGCGCCCGGGCCAGGCGGTCGGTGACACCGGCCAGAGCGGAGCGGATCAGCGCCGCCGCCGCTGGGGTGCGGTTTTGCGCGAGACGGAGCAGGGCCAGCCCGGGATTGGGGTCACGGCCCAGCTGGTGGCCCTGACGGTAGGCGTCCTCAGCGCCAACGAGATCTCCCCGCAGCCGCATGATCTCGCCGATCTGGTAGCGGCCTTCAGCCACGATGCCGGCGTGGATGTGGGCGATGTCCCGGCAAACCCTCTCCGCTTCGTCCTGAGCCTGCGCCCAGGCACCGCGGATCTGCATCACCTGAGCCCGATGGACCCGGCAGATGCCCTTGTACAGGACCGCGGGCGCGATTCGGTCGCACCAGTCCGACGTCGACTGGGTCCACGCTGCCGCCCGGCGGATGTCACCCAGCTCGTGGCAGGCGGACATGAGGTGGCAGTAGATGTTGCCGGCCCACAGCGGCGAAAGGCCTTCGGACGACGCCTCCAGCATGCCTTCGTCCAGCAGCGTCAGGCCCTCCTGCGCCCGGCCGAGCTTGATCAGGACGCGGCCCTCGGCCACCAACCCGGCGGCGACCAGGTTGGGGTCCGAGTGACGGCGCCCGAATCCCTGGACCAGGCGCGCGTTGGCCATCGTCTCCGCACCGCCGCCCAGTGCCGTCTCCACGGCGAAGTAGAGGAGGTATCCCTGTTCGGGGCAATCCGGCTCCTCGCTGAGGAGGCGCTGGGCACGGCCCAGCCAGCCGCCGCCTGTCGTCTGGTTGCCGCGCAGGAAGTGGGCGTAGGCGATATCGAAGGCGCGCATGGCGGCGAGCCGGTTGTCCGACGCCTGGAGATGACGGCTGTAGGCCTCCTCCCACGCGGCCACCGATTCGTCCATGAGCCCGAGCCACCAGGTCGCTCGAGCCATGGCGCTCAGGTCGCCGGCGTCGAGGGGGGCTTGCTGGCGAGCAGCGCGGAAGCCCAGCCGGGCCTCAGTCCAGTCACCGGCCGCGAAGGCTGCCCTGGCGGTGGCGAGCGTGCTACGCGTCATCGAGGTAGGTGAGGATCTCGCTGTCGTGCATGCCACGGGCCTCGGCGAGGATCTCGCCGATGACCTCGACCCGCTCCTGAGGCCACTCCAGCACGGCGGCGAGCTCGAGCGGGGTCGGCGATCGGCCGAGCTCGTGCCGCATCTGCACCTCGACGGCCTCGTAGCGCTCGGTGTCCCGCACGAAGGCGGCCTCGGTCTCGCGCTCGATCACCTCCGCCTGGATGGCGTCCTCGAGGTGCGCACTGACGACACGGGACACGAAGCCGCGCAGGCCGGCCGCGGCCCCGCCCCGGTTGGCGTACTCGGAGATCGCGACCAGGGCGGCGAGCGTGCCCTCCTGGTACAGGTCGCCGACGTCGATGCCCTGGTCGCGATGCGCCAGCGCGACGTCGAAGACGGCGTCCAGGTGATGCTCGACGAGGCGGTGCGACGCGGGGTCATCGCGGGCACGCACCCGCGTGAGCAGCGCCTCGACCTCAGCCGCGCTCAGCGGCCCAAACGCCCGCGCCTGCGCGGCCAGGCTGTCCAGGTCCGTGTTGTCGACGTGGGTCATGCCGGGCGTTGCTGGTTCACCTTACGGCCAAACCGGCCTGCCAGCTGCTCGCAGGCGCGCGCCGTCTCGCGCCGGGCCGCCCCCTGCGACGCGCGCTCCACCGCACCGGCCAGCGGCCCGGAGCCGACCGAGTAGCGCGCGGCGATCTCCACCGAGCACCCGCCACCGGCAGCGGCGACGTCCACCGTGATGGTGAGGTCGAGGCCTTCCTCGAGCACCATCACCAGACGCCGGGGTGGGCTCAGCTCTCGGCAGACCAGAACGCCGCGCAGATGCCTGCCCACGAAGCCGGCCTCGACCTCGTAGCGGGCACCGACACCACCGCTCGGCCCGCCGATGTGGCGCACGCCGCGCACGGCGGGGAGCCAGTCGGCGTGGTCGAGGTCGGAGACAGCTGCGAACGCGGCCTCGGGACTGACCGGGAGGATGACGTCGGAGCGGGCCTCAACCATGCTGGATACGGGATTCAGTAGAACAGCGTGCTGAAGGCGCCCGTGTCACGGAACCCCAGGCGGCGATAGACGCGGAGCGCAGCGGCGTTGTAGTGGTTGACGTAGAGGCTGCAGAGCGAAACCTCATCGAGCAGCGCCGCGCAGACACTGGCCAGCCCGAGGCTGGCGAGGCCGCGGCGGCGCCGGTGCGGCGCGGTGTACACACCCTGGATCTGCACGACGTCCGGGGTCCACGCGCTGAGCTCGGCCTTGAAGACGACGCGGCCGCCCTCGGTCCACACCCAGCTCCAGCCGCGCGCGATGAGACCAGCCATGCGCGACCGCCAGCCGGCGGCGTCGCCCGCCAGTGGGTCGGTGCCCATCTCCTCGTGGTGCATGGCTGCCGACGCGACCACGAGCGCGTCCAGGTCAATCCGGTTGGCGCGGCGCACCGGGGCCGGCGGCAACGGGGGCAGCGTTGCGCGGTCAAGTGCCAGCAGCGGCTGCGGATCACGCTGCTCGCGCGCGTACCGGGGCGGCATGAAGGCACGGTGGAGCGCGAGCACAGACGCGCGTGGCCCGACGAGCATGCGCGGCTCAGCGGGGCCGGACAGCGCCCCTGCAAGAGCCGGCGCATCCTCCGCGTCGGGAATGTACGGCCACGCCAGCGGACCGCCGAGCACGGTGGCCACAAGCTCACGGCCGTCGAATGCGCCCCACCACTCACCGCCGTCCATGCCCAGCCGAAGCTCGCTGCGCAGGAATGCGTTGCCGACACGATCGCGGTCGAGGAGCTCCGCGAGTCGCGGCGCGTCCGCCGGACCGAGCCGGCACGCAGCAGGAGCTGATCGAGTGGCCAAGGCCTGATTGTGCGCGGATGCTCGCGGGGTTTGGCAATCGTCTGGGCTATCCTCGGCCGGCGATGCATGTCCGGATGACGGCGCTTGCTCTGCTGTGCGCGGGATGCAGCGCGTCGACGTCGACGGCGACACCGACTGCGCGTCAGGCGTCGCCCGCCGCGGCGGCGCACACGTTCAAGAGCACGCGCTTCACGATTACGGTGCCGCACGGCTGGCGCGACGCCACCGGCGACCAGCACGCGGTGGCGTCGGTGAGCGCCAGCGGACAGGTGCTCATGTTGCTGGTGGCCGAGCCGACCACGC
Source organism: Chloroflexota bacterium (assembly GCA_005879815.1). Classification (GTDB taxonomy): domain Bacteria; phylum Chloroflexota; class Limnocylindria; order QHBO01; family QHBO01; genus CF-82. The sequence goes on along the minus strand of VBKA01000084.1, from coordinate 1,757 downwards.
TGAACGAGCACATCGATGTCTCCGTGGCGGCGCAACCGGTTCCGGACGACCAGCTCGCCGGATACCTGCAGAGCGTCGCCCAGAGCGGCGCCACGAACCTCAGCCAGCCGCGGCCGTTCTCCGTCGACGGCGGCACGGGCATCTTCATCACGTACAACCTCATGTCGACGGGGGGCACGCTGCTCCAGGACCAGGACATGGTTGTCAACCACGGCGGCGACACCTTCGACATCGTGCTCAACACGGCGCAGGCGGATTTCGCCCGTCAGGTGGCGGACGTGCAATCGATCCTGAGCACGTGGAAGTGGGCCTCCTGATAGGCTGCCGAGCGTGCTCATCCTCATGAACGTCAATGCCACCGACGAGGAGGTGGCCGGCGTGTTGCGGCATGTCCGCGAGCGGGGCTTCGAGCCCATCGAGCTCCCCGGCGCGGACCGCCTCGCCATCGGTGTGCTGGGCAGCAACCCGGGATCGATACGCGACGCCATCGTCGATCTTCCCGGTGTCGTCGAGGCCATCCCGGTCAGCAAGCCGTACAAGCAGGTGACCCGGGAGTGGCATCCTGAGTCCACTGTGGTCGACGTCTCCGGCGTCTGCATCGGCGACGGATCGTTCACGGTCATGGCCGGCCCGTGCGCGGTGGAGAACCGTGAGCAGATGCTCAGCACGGCCCGTGCCGTGCGCGATGCGGGCGCGGCGATCATCCGTGGTGGGGCCTTCAAGCCGCGGACATCTCCGTACTCGTTCCAGGGACTCGGCCTGGCCGGCCTCGACTTTCTGAGCGAGGCACGCACGGCCACGGGGTTGCGCGTCGTCACCGAGGTGGTCACCCCCGGCGACGTCGAGGTCGTGGCCGGGACCGCGGACATGCTCCAGGTCGGCACCCGCAACGCGCAGAACTTCGCGCTGCTCGAGGCGGTCGGTGTTGCGGGCCGGCCGGTGCTGCTCAAGCGCGGGCTGAGCAACACCATCGAGGAGTGGCTGCTCGCCGCCGAGTACGTGGTGGCTCATGGCAACCCCGACGTCGTGCTCTGCGAGCGTGGCATCCGCACCTTCGAGGCGTACACGCGCAACACGCTCGACCTCAGCGCCGTGCCGGTCGTCAAATCCCTGTCGCATCTGCCGGTGGTCGTCGATCCATCGCACGCGACGGGGCACCGCCACCTGGTCGCGCCCATGGCGCTGGCCGCGCTGGCCGCCGGCGCCGACGGCGTGCTCATCGAGGTGCACCCCGACCCGGAGAGAGCCCTGTCGGACGGCGCGCAGTCGCTGAACTTCGCCATGTTCGAGGAGCTGATGGCGCAAATCCGGCGGCTGTCGTTGGCGTTGGATCGCCAGCTCGCGACCGTGCCGTCACCGGCTGGAGAGGCAGTCCAGGGTTAGGATGGCTGCAGTCCAAGGAGGGCTGTACCGACTGTGTCCATCTTTCGCCGTCAGCAGGCTGTGACGATCGACGCGCCGATCGCCGCGGGCACCACCCTGTGCGACGCGCGGGGGTGCGCCAATTACACCGCAGTCCAGTGCGCGTACCGCGACCGGCGTGGCCGGGCCTGCACCGCATCGTTCTGCCCCAACCACCATGTACGGGTCGGTGAGGCCGTCTTTTGCCGGCGTCATGCCAACACGGTTGCCGCGCTTGGTGAGCGTGGCAAGGACCCCAATGCGCTGCCCGACCTCGACGACCGCGGCCCATCGCTGGTCCACTGGATCTCCAACGACCTCGACGATGCCATCCGCAGCGTGCTGTCCAGGGCAGC
>VBKA01000083.1 GCA_005879815.1 Chloroflexota bacterium | reverse complement strand
ATGACGGGGCCATGGAGGACGCCACCCGCAAGGTCATGGGCCGTCTCAACCCGAACTTCAAGCGCTTCGCCCAGGCCGTGAAGTCTCTCTCCGGCGGGCAACGGCAGGCGGTGGCCATCGCCCGGGCCGTCCACTTCAACGCCAGGATCCTCATCATGGACGAGCCGACAGCGGCCCTCGGACCAGCCGAGACGGCTCAGGTCCGCGACCTCATCCGCCAGCTCAAGACCGAGGGGATCGGCATCTTCCTGATCAGCCACGATATCCACGACGTGTTCGACCTGTCCGACCGGATCAGCGTCATGTATCACGGCAGGATCGTCGACACCATCAAGAAGACCGATACGACCGCCGACGACGTGCTCGGCATGATCATCCTGGGCAAGAAACCCGAGCAGGTCACCCAGAAGGAGCTGGCCGAGCTGCAGCTGCCCGGACAGAGCCCCGCCCCGAACCTAGCGTCCTGAGCCGCGGCCCGGAGGCGCCAGGGCTCCGTCGAAGGTGGGCTTGAGCGCCGGATAGAGATCCCGATAGATCGCATGCGCTTCCCGGTACAGCGCGGCCGACGTTCCAGGCTCGGCGCTCGGGGTGGCGGTCACCAGGGCCGCGCACGCCTCCTCGACAGCCGCGTACCAGTTGCCGCCGCCCACGGCGGCCAGGAGCGCAGCTCCGTATGCCGCCCCCTCCGAGGTGCTGACCGTGGCGATCTCGGCCTCGAGCACATCAGCCAGGATCTGGCGCCAGAGGGGACTGGCCGTGCCGCCACCAGAGACCCGGATCTGTGCTGGTCTGGGCGTGCCTGCGGCAAGCATCAGGTCGAGGCCGTCACGCAGCCCAAAGGCCACGCCCTCGAGCACCGCGCGCGTGAGGTGGCGCCGGTCGTGGGCCAGCGTCAAGCCGACGAACGCCCCGCGGGCGAGAGGATCGGCGTGAGGCGAACGTTCACCAGTGAGGTACGGCAGGAAGACGAGGCCGGCGCTGCCAGGCGAGATCTCGCCCGCTGGCTCGACCAAGTCCGGATAGCTGGCAGCTGGGGCGACCGCGTCGCGGAACCAGCGCAGGCTGCCTGCCGCCGAGAGCATCACCGACATCATGTGCCAGCGCTCCGGCACCGCATGGCAGAAGGCGTGGACGCGGCCCAGCGGCTCGAACAGCGGCTCGGCGGTCGCTGCAAAGACGACCCCGGAGGTGCCGAGGGAGAGTGCCATGGTGCCCGGCGAGACCACACCGACGCCGACCGCGTTTGCCGACTGGTCGCCGCCGCCCGCGACGACCGGCGTCCCGGGTCGCAGGCCCGTGACTTCGGCGGCAGCGCCCAACAGCGTCCCGGTGACCTGCGGCCCCTCCCAGGAGCGAGGCAGCCAGCCCGGGTCGATGTCGAGCGCCGCCACGACCTCCGGCGACCAGTCCCGGAGCGCCAGGTCGAAGAGGAGCGTGCCGGCTCCGTCGGCCTTGTCCACGGCGTGATCGCCCGTAAGGCGGAGCCGGACGTAGTCCTTGGGCAGCAGGACGTGGGCGATGCGCCGCCAGACATCGGGCTCGTGCTCCCTGACCCAGACCAGCTTCGGCGCCGTGAAACCGGTGAGCGCGTCGTTGCCGGTGATCGCGACCAGCCGCTCCCGCCCGACAGCCTCGCGAATCAGGTCGCATTCGGCGGCGGTGCGCTGGTCGTTCCACAAGATGGCGGGGCGCAGGACCTCATCGGCCTCGTCCAGGAGCACCGCCCCGTGCATCTGTCCGGTCAAGCCGACCGCGACCACCTCGTCGGCGCTCACGCCCGGCGCGGCGAGGACCTGGCGGACGGCGGCTATCGTCGCGTCCCACCACAGCTGCGGCGACTGCTCGCTCCAGAGCGGTTGCGGGACCTCGAAGGGGTATTCGGCGGAGCCGATTGCGCGTACGGCTCCCGACTCGTCGACCAGGACAGCCTTGGTCGCCGTGGTCGAGACGTCGATGCCGATGACGTGCGGCACCGAGATCCGGCTCCCTCTGCCCGGCGTGCTGGAGGGGACCAGCCCTGGAGTCAGCGCCGCTCGCCGGCTTCGACGACCGCCGGTTGATCCGCCGACCAGATCTCCTGGTTCACGATGTTCTCGAGCATCTCCTGGTGCCCGGACCTGGGGCGGGGGTCGATCTCGCCCGTCTCGACGCGCCCGGCGAGCATCTCGAAGAGCACATCGCCGGAGAGGATCGAACGGCCGAGCTCGCCGTCCCAGCTCGCGTAGCGTTCGGCCCGGAGCTGCTCGAGGCGTCCATCCTCGATCATCGCTGTTGCCACGAGGAGCGCCTTCGCCAGGGTGTCGATGCCGCCGATGTGCGCGTGGAACAGGTCGGCGCGATCGATGCTCTGACGACGCAGCTTTGTATCGAAGTTGAAGCCGCCGGTCTCGAAGCCACCGCTTCGGAGGACCTCGTAGACCGCCAGCGACAGCTCGTCGACCGAGTTCGGGAACTGATCGGTATCCCACCCGTTCTGATAGTCGCCGCGATTGGCGTCGACGCTGCCGAACATCCCGTGGGTGATCGCGTAGGCGACCTCATGGTGGAAGCTGTGCCCCGCCAACGTGGCGTGGTTGACCTCGAGGTTGAGGCGGTACTCCCCGTCGAGCCCGTGGCGGACCAGAAATCCGTGCACCGTGGCCGCGTCGTAGTCGTACTGGTGCTTGGTCGGCTCCTGCGGTTTCGGCTCGATCAGCAGGGCGCCCTTGAAGCCGATGCGGTGCTTGTGCTCGGCCACCATGGACAGGAAGCGGGCGAACTGTGCTTCCTCGCGGGCGACGTCTGTGTTGAGCAGCGTCTCGTAGCCTTCTCGCCCGCCCCACAGGACGTAGTTGGCCCCGTTGAGGCGCTTGGTCATCTCGAGCATCAGCTTGACCTGGGCGGCCGCGTAGGCGAACACCTCGGGATCCGGGTTCGTCGCTGCGCCGCCTGCGTAGCGCGGATGGCTGAACAGGTTCGCGGTCCCCCAAAGGAGCTTGACGCCGGTCCGGGCCATGTGCTCCTCGGCCGCGCCGACCATCGCCTCGAGGTTCGCGCGAGATTCCGCAAAGCCGCGACCCTCGGGCGCGATGTCTCGATCGTGGAAGCAGAAGAACGGGACGCCGAGCTTGCTGATGAACTCGAATGCGGCATCCAGCTTGGCCCGGGCAGCCAGCATCGGCTCCAGGCGCGAGTCCAGCCATGGGCGGTCGAAGGTGCCCGCCCCGAAGACGTCCGAGCCCGGCCAGTTGAAGGAGTGCCACAGGCAAATCGCGATCCGCAGCTGGTCCTCCATGCGCTTGCCGAGGACCATTCGATCCGGTTGGTAGACATGGAACGACAGCGGATCAACCGAGTCGAGCCCGCCATAGGGGATGCGGCCCGTTACGCCAGAGAAGAAGCTGTCCTCCACGACCGATCCTCCTTCCGGGCGACGAGCCCGCGGATGCCGCCGCCGCCTCGCACGGCGAGCGTAGCACGTGCATTTGTCGGAGAGAAGCACAAACTCAACGAGGGCCGCGATCGTCCGTTTGGGGGCGGCCAGCGCCTCGGGCTAGACTGCGCTGGTCACTACCGAAAGGGAGTCGCCGTGATCGTCTCCACCGCACCATTCGTGGCCGGCCACCGGGTGGCCGAGACGAAGGGCCACGTCTTCGGTCTCGTCGTTCGCAGCCGGGGGCTCGGCGGCAACATCACCGCCAGCCTGCGCTCGCTGGTCGGCGGCGAGATCCACGAGTACACCGAGCTGCTCGAGGACACCCGGCGCCAGGCGCTTGACCGCATGGTCGCAAACGCGACGCTCATGGGCGCCGACGCGGTGATCAGTATGCGGTTCGACAGCAGCGAGATCGGCAGCACGATGTCCGAGATCGTGGCGTACGGCACCGCCGTCGTGCTGGCCGCGGATGCCGGAGCTCCGCAGCCCGCGGAGTGAGAGCCGGCGCATGCTCGCATTCGTCCGCCTGCTGGCGGCCGCCGTCGCTGCCCTGATCCTGTTGGGCGGCCTGGTCGCGCTGGTGGCGGGCCAGCCGGGGACCGGCATATGGGCACTCGCGCTTGGTGGCGCCGGTTTGGTGGGTGTTGCCTTCGAGCGGGTGCGATACCGATCGGAAGCCGCTGAGCGCACGCGCCAGGACGCGGGGGCCGGAGGCGGCGAACCAGAGGCGCCGCAGCACCCGTTCCGCCCCACCGATGAGCTCTTCGTTGACCCCAGCTCGGGTCGATTGATGCGGGTCTACCTCGACCCCGCAACCGGTGAGCGGCGCTATCACGCCGAGCGCTGAGAGGGGGCGGCGTCAGCCGCCTGGCTCGTCCTCGCTGCCAGTCGTCTCGCCCTCGCCAGCCTGAGCCTCGCCTTCGGTGCCCTCGGCACCTTCCTCGCCCTCGGCTGCCTCCCCTTCGAGCGCCTCCTCCTCGACCTCCGGCTCCTCCTCGATGCGCGGCGGGAGCACCCTGGCAATCAGCTCGTCGCCATCAGTCTGGACGTGGACGTTCTCGGGGATGACCAGGTCACGCACGTGGAGCGAGGCATCGAGGTCGACGAGCGGGGTCACGTCGACGGTGATCTCATGCGGGATCTCGGCCGGCAGTGCTCGGACTCGCAGGTGACCGATAGGTGTCATGAGCGTTCCGCCGGTAAGCTCGACCGCAGGCGGCTCGCCGGTGAACACGAGCGGCACGTCCACTTCCATCTCCTGCAGCAGGTCCACGACCAGGAAGTCGACGTGCAGGGCCCGGCGGCTGAGCGGGTGCCGCTGGACCTCGCGGATGATCGCGCTCTTGGCCGTGCCATCCACGTGCAGCTTCACCAGGCTCGTCCGACCGGCGGCGCGGTAGAGCGTGTCGAAGGCCTTTGCCTCGACCTGGATGGCCAGTGAATCGGTGTCCTTGCCATACACCACCGCCGGCAGCTGACCGGTTCGACGGAGCTGTCGGTTGCGCTTGCCGGTCGTCGAGCGCGGCTCGGCGGCGATCTCCAGGTCCATGGCCGGGGTCTTTCCTCGAAGGGCCCGGGCATGCCCGAGCGGATGGTCAGCGCTTCGTGCGAGCCCGGATGGTACCAGAGGGCCGAGATCGTGTCAGCCGGCCGCGTCCGTATAATCGGTGCCCCATGGCGGCCACGATCATGATCGTCGAGGACGAGCCGGCCGTCGCCCGCGGCGTGCAGGTTGCTCTCCAGCGGGAGGGCTACGCCGTCACCGTCAAGCCAACCGGAGAAGAGGCCGTACGCAGTTTTCCGGAAACCGCGCCAGACCTCGTGCTCCTCGACGTTCGGTTGCCGGGCATCGACGGCTTCGAGGTCTGCCGCCAGCTGCGGCGTGAGTCGAAGGTCCCGATTCTTTTCCTTACCGCTCGCGCTGACGAGATCGACAAGGTGGTGGGCCTGGAGATTGGCGCGGACGATTACCTGGTGAAGCCCTTCAGCGTGCGCGAGCTCGTGACGCGCGTGAAGGCGCTGCTGCGCCGCGCGTACGGAGAGCTGGCCGACTCGCGCACCAGCCGGTTGCTGCGGCGCGCGGACCTGGTGATCGACCTCGACCGCCGCAGGGTCACGCGCAACGGCGACCGAATCGCGCTCACCACCACCGAGTTCGACCTGCTCCGGCATCTCGCCGGCAGTCCCGGCCGGGTCTACACGCGAGGACAGCTGCTCGAGCTGGTGCGCGACTACGACGCACTCGAGCAGGACGAGCGCACCATCAACGTGCACATCAGCCACATCCGCGAAAAGATCGAGCCGGATCCCGCCCAGCCGCGATACATCGTGACGCTGCGTGGGGTCGGCTATGCCTTCGCGGAGGAGTAGCGCCACGAGCGGGTTCCTGCGCCGCCTCGACGTTCGCCTGGTCCTGGCCTTGTCGAGCGTCGCCTTCGTGGCGCTCCTGGTGTCGGGGATCGCCCTGAGCCAGTTCCTCCCTGACTACTTCGCGAAGCAGGCGGAGAGTCGCCTCTCCTCGGCGGCCCGCTCAACAGCGATCCTCATCCAGGACACGCTCGAGCGTCTGGATGCCAACCGGTATTCGTCGGCACCTGCTCGCCAGGCGTATGTCCAGAAGGCGGCGCAGCTCGCTGCGACCAGCATCGCCGAGGCGACGGTGGCGGTCTACTACCGCGACGATGGCTCGCTGGCCGCCGTCGCAACCCCCGCCAACCCGAGCCAGCTCAGGTCGCAGGGGCTCCTGCCCGATCCGGATGTCACCCCGCGCGCATGGGACTCCACGGTCGCGCTCCCGGGTCTCGAGCTCCGCATCCGGATCGTGGTCTCAGATCCATACACGTCGCGGGCCGCCACGCTCGGCCAGGTGCGCGGCACGCTCATCGCCGCCGGCGTGATCGCCGTCATCGGCTCCCTGCTGCTCGGAGTTCTGGCGGCGCGTCGGCTGACAGGCCCGATCAGTACGCTGCGGCGCGTCTCAGCGCGCCTGGCGCTTGGCGAGCTCGACCAGCGAGCGGCGCCTTCGGGCGTGGTCGAGATCGATCAGCTGGCCGCGCAGTTCAACGTGATGGCGGACCGGCTCGCCGAGTCGCTCCGCATGCTGCAGGCCGATCGCGACCGGCTGCGCGAGTTCATCGCGGACGTATCGCACGAGCTGCGCACGCCGATCGCCGCGCTTCGCACCTTCAACGACCTCCAGGCGGACGGCTCGATCGATGACGCGACTCGCGCCGAGTTCATCGACCGCTCGCGCGAGCAGTTGCGGCGCCTCGAGTGGCTCTCCACCAACCTGCTGGACCTGTCGCGCATCGAGGCGGGCATCTTCCCCCTCGACGTGCGTGACGGCGACCTGCGCGAGCCGGTGCGCTCGGTGGTCGAGGCGCATGCCGAGATGGCGGAGGAGCACGGGGTGACATTGACCGCCGCCGTCCCAGGCGAGATCGTCGCGCTGCGCTTCGACCGCGAGCGGATCGTGCAGCTGGTCAACAACCTGGTCGGCAACGCCCTGAAGTTCACCCCACGCGGCGGGCAGGTCGACGTGCAGCTCACCGACACGCCCAGCGAGGCCTTGATCGAGGTGCGCGACACCGGTCCCGGCATACCCGAGGCGGAGCTGCCGCGGATCTTCGAGCGGTTCTACCGTGGCACCAACGTCGGCGAGGCGCGGGCTTCGGGGAGCGGCCTGGGCCTGGCCATTGCTCGTTCGATCGTCGAGATGCACGGCGGAAGCATCGACGTGGTGAGTGCCGTCGGCCGGGGGACGAGCTTTCGCGCGCACCTGCCACGGCTCAGCGAGCCGATGCTGGGCATGCTGGTTCGGCCGGAGCAGCAGCCTCGCGCCCGGGTAATCGAAGGCGGCGTCGCCCGCCAGCTGGAGGCCCCGGCCGCCGCGGAGGCCACCGAGCCATGAGCCAAGGTCAACGAATCTTCACGGCACGTGGACCTCGAGCACACCGCCCGGCTGGCAGGATGGACCGATAGCCATGGCAGAGCGAGGCCCTGACCCGGTCGAATATCAGCGCTATGGACCGCCAGCCGGCGACCACCGACCGGACTGGCAGGCGGCTGCGCCCGCCTGGTCGACACGCCCTCCTGCCGACCGACCCCAGGTCCAGGAACGGGGACCCGGGCTGGCGCCAGTCGCCGCGATCGCGCTGGTGGTCGGTATCACGTCGGGAGCCCTGTCGTCGGTGGCTGTTTCGAACATGCTCCACTCGACCGTAACCCCGACGGCATCTGGTTCTCTGACCAACGTCACCGGCGGGTCGGTCCGGATCGACGAGTCGTCCGCGGTCACCGAATCGGTCAAGAAGGTCGCCCCGGCCGTCGTCACCATCTCGTCGAGCTCGAGCAGCCCGCTCGGTGGAGGCAGCGGCATCGGTTCAGGCTTCCTGTTCGACCCGCGCGGATGGATCCTCACCAACCGCCACGTCGTGTCCGGAGCCGATGCGCTCACCGTGCGCCTCAACGACACGCGTACCTTCCCGGCGAGGGTGTACGGCATCGACACGCTGACCGACCTCGCCATCGTCAAGATCGAGGCCAGCGGCCTGCCGGTTGCGCACCTCGGCGTCTCGTCTGGGCTGCAGCAGGGACAGATGGCAATCGCCATCGGCAACCCGCTGGGAACCTTCGAGAATAGCGTGACGACCGGTGTCGTCTCCGGGCTCGGCCGCCAGATCACGGCCGGCGACGCCGGCAACCAGAGCGCGGAGCAGCTGAACAACCTGATCCAGACCGATGCGGCCATCAATCCCGGTAACTCGGGAGGCCCGCTCGTCGACAGCGGGGGTCATGTCATCGGGATCAACACCGCCGTCAGCCAGAACGCGCAGGGGATCGGCTTCGCCATCCCCATCGACGTCGCCAAGCCGATCCTGGCCCAGGCCCTGGCAGGCAAACCGCTGGCGCGTCCGTGGATCGGGGTCTTCTACCAAGCGGTCACCAAGCAACTGGCCGACTCCGAGCACCTGTCGGTCGACTACGGCGCGCTCATCGGCTCTTCGGACCCGTCGAGCCCAGCGGTCTTCCCCGGCAGTCCGGCGGCATCAGCTGGCCTGCGGTCGGGCGACGTGATCGTCAGCGTCGACGGCCATCGCGTCGATCGCGACCACGACCTGTCGACCCAGATCCTGCCCCACCTGCCCGGCGACTCGATCTCGCTGCAGGTCCG
>VBKA01000082.1 GCA_005879815.1 Chloroflexota bacterium | reverse complement strand
CGGTGCGTTCGTGCGAACCATCGCCATGGGATGGGGCCAGGCGACATCGGCCGCCCACCAGAACGCCAACGCGAGTGGAGCAGCCACGAACCACGCGCCGACCACTGCAGACAGGGGCCTCCTGCACAAGCCGTAATCCGGCGAATGAACTCGTCATTGGCCCCGCCGGCACCGGCGGGGCCATTTGATTCCAGTCGCTCAGGCGACCGTCACCCCTATGGTGTGGTAGCCCGTCGCACCATTCGGCGCCGGCTCATGGGGCTCCTCGATCTGCAGCTGACCGGCTCCATCGGTGGCACGCACGCGCAGCCGATGGTTCCCGCCACTGGCCTGCCAGCGGACGAGCCACTGGACCCAGGTCGTCCTGGAGATCGGCGTCGAGAGCCGGGCAGGCTGCCACGCGCCGTCATCCACCTGCAGCTCGACATTGCTGATGCCACGATCCGGCGCCCAGGCGACGCCCGCGACCGTGACGGTGCCGGCCTTCATGTTGGCGCCGACGGTCGGGACGTCGATGCGCGAGGCCGTCTTGATCGGTCCCAGCTTCGACCATCCCAGCGGCACCCAGTAGGCATCGAAGCTGTCCAGCGTCGTCAGCTGGATGTTCGTTAGCCACTTGGTGGCGGAGACGTAGCCGTACAGGCCCGGAACCATCAGGCGCGCGGGGTAGCCGTGCGCTGGCGGAAGCGGTTGACCGTTCATCGCCACGGCGATGAGGGCCTCGCGGTCGGATTCCGCGAGCCAGGCGGTCGGAAAGCCAGCGGTCCAGCCGTCGAACGATCGCCCAACGATCTGCGTCGCGCCAGGTTGGACTCCTGCCTTGTCGAGCACGTCGCGCAGACGAACACCTCGCCACAGCGCGTTCCCCACGAGGTCCCCGCCCACCTCGTTGGAGACGCACTGGATGGTGATGTACTCCTCGTGAAGCGGCATCGCCAACAGCTGGGCATAGGTGAAGGTGAGCGGGTGGTCGACCATGCCGGTGACCGTCAGCTTCCAGCTCGCGGCATCCAGCCTGGGCGTCAGCAGCTGCGTGTCGATCCGGTAGAAGTCCGCATTCGGCACTACGAGCGGCGTGATGCCCGGCACGTCGAGGCTGGAGCCGGCGGGCAGAGGCGGCGCGGTTTCGACCGGCGCGGGCGGCGTTTCGATCGACGCGGCCTCATGCGCGCGAACCTCTAGCAGCGTCCTGCCGACGGCGCCGCTGGCCAGCGCCGCGAGACCCAGGCCGAGCGAGTTACCGATGAACCTGCGCCGCGACCAATCCGGCATCTCGGCGGCCGGACCCTTCCGGCGATCCTCGAGGGCGACGGCCAGGCGCAGGAGACGTGAGAGGACCCACCAGGTCACGCCCAGGGACAGCGCGAAGACGCCGACCGCCAGCAGTGGGTCGACCAGGGGGTCCCGGAAGGCGGCGACGAGCGCCAGCAAGCCCAGCGCGCCGAACCCGGTCAGTGCCGCCGCCCAGCGGATGGGCGTTCCGGCACCGGCCACGACACCCAGGCCCGCCGACAGGAGGAGCCCTCCCAGAGCGACGGCGATCGTCAGGACGGGCTTGTCCGCCTTCCCGAGCAGGCTGACGACGACCTGCTCGGCGCCGCGAGGCTGATAGGCGATCAGCAGAGCCCCGATCTCGCTCACCGGCGACGGCGCACCGGGCACCAGGCCAGCGACCAGCTCTGCCACACCGAGCGCTACGCCGCCTGCCAGCAGGCCGGCGGCAGCGGCCAGGACCCACGATCGCACGTGCATCGCCCGCATTGAACAGCAATTCGACTCGCTGCGTGCGACGGCTGCATGACGGCTCCCGCGACGCCGTGCCCATGCGTCACGCGCTATCGTCGCCGCATGCCGCCCACCGTCCTGCTCGCGCCCGGAGCCTCGGGTACCGTCGCAGGGCTTCGCCCGTATCTCCAGGGCCTCGCAGCTCGTGGCATCCAGGCGCACGGCGTTGAGCTGCCGCGAGGCTCCGTGGAACGTGCGCTCCCGGTCTATGCCACGGCGCTGGAAGCAGCCGAGCAAGTGGCCAGGGAGGCGGCAACGATCATCGGCGGGCATTCGTTCGGCGGACGAGTGGCCAGCCTGCTCGCGGCGGAGCGAAGCGTTGCGGGCCTGATCCTTTTTTCGTATCCGTTGCACCGACCGGGTCACCCGGAGCAGTGGCAGTCGAAAACCGACCACTGGCCGCGGATCCGCTGCCCGGTGCTGCTGCTGTCCGGGGAATCCGATCCGTTCGCCAGGTTGACACTGCTGAGGCGCGCGGTTGCGCGGCTGCCCGACGCCGAGCTGGTCACCTACCCGGGAGTGCGCCACGGGATCGGTCCGGTGCTGAGCGACGCGCTCGAGCGCATCGGCGCCTGGACAGAAAGCCTGCCACTAAGCCCGCCCGGCTAGGCGCGGGCGACGTCCTCGCTCAGGCGATCCTGGATCAGGCTGTCGGCCACGACCGCCGCCTGCGGGTTTCCGGTGACCGCGCTGACGAAGTCGAGCTGTTTCAGCGAGAAGGTCTTCAGCGCGTCCTCCGCCCGCACCGTGGCCGTGCGGGTCACGTCACGCAGGAGTGCGATCTCGCCGAAGCTGTCCCCCTCTGCTAGGTGTCGGAGGATGCTACCGCTGCGCTCCACCTCGGCATGCCCCTCATCGATGATGAAGAACCGGTCGCCGGGCTCTCCCTGCCTGCACACCTCCTGACCGGTCGAGAAGGCCATTCGCTCGAGGCTGCCGGCGATCTGCTCCACCACCGTCAGCGGCAGCGGCCGAAACATCGCCACGCCTCGCAGCAGCCGCATCTGCCGTTCCGGCACGATCGCCGCCAGGTCCGCCCGTCGCATCGCCGAGGCGGCAACGACCGCCAACATTGGGAGGATGAGCCCGGTCACCACCAACCCGCCGCGCAGGCCGGCGAGCTGCACGATGAACGGCGCGGCCAGTGATCCGAGCGCGACGCCCAGCATGAAGATGCCCTCGCAGGCGCCGAAGACGCTTCCGCGCACCCGGTTCGGGACGTTGCGCTGGATCAGCGAGAAGATGCCGACGTCGAAGATCGCGTTGCCGATTCCGAGCACCGCCAGCACGACGATGGCCACGACCGCGTTGGGCACCAGGCCGATGACCGTGATCGGCAGGCCCCACAGCACGAGACCGAGCAGGGCGGCCCCGGAGAGGCGCCGCCGACCAGCGTAGGCCGATCCGGCGACAGCTCCGGCGATGCCCCCCAGCCCGATAGCCGCCTGCAGTATCCCGATTCCCTGCTCTCCGAGCGACATGAGCTGCGCGGCGGCCGCGACGAGCATGACCGTCATGGCCCCACGCACGAAGGTCTGCGTCATCCCGATGCCGGCAAGCACCGCCGCGGAGGGATGCTCGCGGAGCGCAGCGATGCCGCCCAGGGCACGTCGCCAGCCACTGCGGCGCGACGCAGCTTGGTGCGCGGGCTGCGCCGCGGGACGCACGAGACTGATCGCAATCGCAGCCGCCCCGAACGCGACGGCCGGGGCGACGAGCGCAGGCATCACCCCGAATAGCGCCACCAGCCCTGCCGCGACGGCAGGTCCGACCAGGCTCCCGATGTTCTCCCCTGCGCCCGAGACGACGTTGCTGGCGACCAGCTCTTCTGGGGCCCGCGCAAGGGCGGGCAGCAGCGCCGCGTTCGAGGGTCGATGCAGGCTCGCCAGCACCCCTTCCAGTGCAGCCAGCAGAAGGAGCAACCCCGTGCCGCCGCCCGCCCAAGCGACGACCGCCAGGCACGCCACGACGACGCCTCGAGAGGCATGGACCGCCACCAGCAGCCTGTGCCGTGGCAGGCGGTCGGCCAGACCCGTGATGAATGGAGCCAGCAGGCCCGCGGGCAGCGTCCGCGCCAGGCTTGCAAGGCCAACCTCGACGATGCCACCGATCTGGTAGGCGTACACGAGGAGGGCGACCACGAAGGCGCCCTCGGCGGCGATGCCGAGCATCCAGGCCGTTTCGGCCAGCCGGATCTCCCGGTTCGCGAGCGCCTGGCGCAGCGGGCTCGGCGCTGTCACCGCCGCATCATAGGAGCGTCCGATTCGTGCTCCTAGCCGGGCGGCCTCTTTTCTGATTGGCGAGGCCGGGTACACTCCGGCGTATGACGGCACCGAGCATGGTCGTCTGCCCGAGCTGCGGCGCGGCGAACCCGGCAAAAGTTCCTACGTGCGCCAACTGCGGATCGCCGCTGTCTGGCCATCCGCCGAGGCGGGAGACGGGTCGCCTCGTCACGATCGTGACGTCCGACTGGAAGGGCTCGACGAGCCTCGGCGAAAAGCTCGATGTGGAGTCGCTGCGAGACCTCCAGACCCGCTATTTCGACGAGATGCAGCTCGTCTTCGAGGCGCACGGCGGCCGCATCGAGAAGATCATCGGCGACGCACTCGTGGCCGTCTTCGGACTTCCCGTCGAGCACGAACACGACGCGCTGCGCGGCGTCGCTGCGGCGGCAGAGAGCCTCCGCACGCTCGCGAACCTGAACGAACAGTTCGAGCAGGCGTTCGGAGTGCGGCTGGACGTCCGGACCGGCATCGCCACCGGCCACGTGGCGGCCGGGGAGCTGGGGGTCGGCGAGCACGTGCTGACCGGCGAGGCCGTTCGCCTGGCGACCGCCATGGAGCAGAACGCCCCCGCCAACGAGGCGCTCATCGCGCCGTCGACCTACGCGCTCACCCGCGACCTCGTCGAGGTCGTGCCGGTGCCGCCCTTCACGCCTAAGGGCATGACCGAGCCGCTCCAGGCGTACCGGCTCGTCGCGCTGACCTCCGACGCCGAGCAGGCGGTGCGCGACGAGGAGGCATCCGAGGCGGCGTCCGGGGCGGAATCGTGCACGACCTGCGGGCACGAAAACCCGCCGGGACGGACGACCTGCCGCTCCTGCGGCGCGCGCCTCGCGGCACCGGGGCAGGCCGCCGAACGGCGCAAGACGGTGACGCTCGTCTTCGCGAATGCGCGTCCTGTCACCGAGACCGGCGCTCCCCCATCGCCCGAGGCGCTCCGGCTGGCGATGACGGACTACTTCGACCTCATGCGCCGGATCCTGGAGAAGCACGGGGCCACCGTCGAGAAGTTCATCGGCGACGCGGTGATGGCGGTCTTCGGGCTGCCGGTCCTCCACGAGGACGATGCGCTTCGGGCCACCCGGGCCGCCCTCGAGATGCAGGCCGCCCTTCCCGGGCTAAATGGGCGCCTGGTACGCACGGCCGGCTGCACGGTGCAGGTGCAGGTCGGTGTGAACACAGGCGAGGTGATCGCGGGCGACGCGAGCCTCGGTCAGCGGCTGGTCACCGGCGATGCCGTCAACACCGCCGCGCGCCTCGAGCAGGTGGCCGCGCCGGGCGAGGTCCTTATCGGTGAGCTGACCCATCGCCTGGTGCGTGACGTGTCGCGGGTGGAGCCGGTGGAGCCGCTCACCCTCAAGGGCAAGGCGGAGCTCGTCCCGGCCTACCGGCTGCTGACCGTCGAGCGTGTTGCCGCCGAGGGGTTCCGCCGCCGGCAGGACACGCCGATGGTTGGGCGCGAGCACGAGATGGGGCTCCTGAGCGAGGCGTTCCTCAGAGCCCGCAACGAGCGCGGAGCGCGGATGGCATTGGTGGTGGCCGATGCCGGGACTGGCAAGAGCCGCCTTATCCGCGAGTTCGTCGACGCCTGCGACGCAGATGCGGTCGTCCTCCGCGGCCGATGCCTACCGTACGGCGAGGGCATCACCTTCTGGCCGCTCGTCGAGGCCGCGCGGTCGGCCGCCAGCATCGGCGCGGACGACAGTCCCGACGTCGCCCGCGCCAAGGTTCGCGCCATGATCAGCGACCCGGAGGTGGCCGAGCGGATCGCCTCCGCCATCGGTCTGACGACCACCCAGTACGGCGTCGCCGAGATCTTCTGGGCCACCCGCAAGATGCTCGAGCAGCTCGGCCAGGTGCGGACCCCGGTCTGGGTGATCGACGACATCCACTGGGCGGAGCAGACGCTGCTGGACCTGATCGTCTTCCTGCTCGAGCAGTCCCAGGCGCCGGCGCTGGTGCTGTGCAGCGCTCGCCACGACCTGCTCGAGAAGCACCCCGACTGGGGTGAGCGCCCGGACAGCGTCCGGATGCTGCTCAAGCCCTTGAGCGACGCCGATGCCGGGCAGATCGTGCAGAACCTGCTCGGGAAGACGGGCATCGCGGGAGCGGTCCGCGATCGGATCGTGACCGCTGCCGAGGGCAATCCGTTGTACGTCGAGCAGATGCTCTCGATGCTGATTGACTCCGGCGGCGTCCGGATGATCGGCGACCAGTGGGAGCCGGCGGTTGACCTATCCGAGATGGTCGTGCCGCCCACCATTCAGGCGCTGCTCGCCGCCCGCCTCGACCTGCTTGCGCAGGGCGAACGCTCCGTGATCGAGCCAGCATCGGTGATCGGCCAGGAGTTCGCGACCGCCGCCATCGAGGAGCTCGTCTCGGCAGGGGTCCGACCCGAGGTGACCGACGATCTCCAGTCCATGAGCCGCAAGCAGCTCGTGCGACCCGCGACCTCCGCGAACGCGGAAGACGCGTCGTTCCGCTTCATGCATATCCTCATCAAGGACGCGGCATACGGCGGCCTCCTGAAGCGGGCACGTGCAAGTCTGCACGAGCGCTTCGTCGCCTGGGCCGAACGCGTGAACCGCGAGCGCGGACGGTCCCAGGAGTTCGAGGAGATCCAGGGCTACCACCTCGAGCAGGCGTACCGATACCTAGGCGAGCTCGGTCCGATCGACGCGCACGGCCACGAGGTGGGGCTCAGGGCGACAGCGCTTCTCTCGTCGGCTGGGCGCCGGGCCCTGGGACGTGGTGACGCGCCGGCGGCCGTGAACCTGCTTCGACGTGCAGCCGCCTGCTGCACCCGGACCGATGTCGAACGGTTGCCGATCCTCCTCGACCTGGCCCACGCGATGCGTGAGCTCGGTCTCTTCGACGAAGCCCTTGAAGTGCTCCGCGATGCCACAGAGAGCGCGGCACAGCTCGGGCAGGATGGATTCGTGCGCAAGGCACGTTTGGTCGAGCGCTATATCGAGGTCTATGCAGGCAAGACCGATGGCGCGGAGGACTGGACGACCGTGGCCCGCCGCGAGTCCGAGCAGGCGATCGAGGTGTTCGGAGCGACCGATGACGAGGACGGTCTGTTCCTGGCCTGGCGACTCGAGTCGGTCCGGCAGGCAATGGCGAACCGATGGGGCGACATGGCGAATGCTCTCGAAAACGCCCTGCGGCATGCGTTTCGTGCCGGCCGTGAGAGCGAATCGAGGAACGGCCCGTCCATGGCTATCGCGCTGCTGTACGGGCCGACGCCGGTCCCGGAGGCGATCCAGCGCTGCGAGGACCTCGCGGCGCGCTCGACAGCGGACCAGATCGCCTTCTCGGTAATCAACGACCAGCTCGCGCAGTTGTACGCCATGCAGGGAGACTTCGAACGAGCTCGAGCGCTCTACCGGCAGGGGCGTGCGACGCTCGAGGACCTGGGTGCCAAGATCCTTGCCGCCTCGAGCTCGATGGACGCCTCCAGGGTCGAGCTGCTGGCGGGCGACTACCAAGCAGCGGCAGCCGAGCTTCGGCGCGGGTACGACGAGCTGAGCGCCGCCGGCGAGAAGTACCTCCTTTCGACGGTCGGTGGGCTCCTGGCGCGAGCGCTCGCCCTGCAGGGGAAGCTCGACGAAGCGCAGGCGCTGACACATTCGATGGAAAAGTTGGCGGCGCCGGATGATGTTGATGCGCAGGCCATCTGGCGCGGCGTCCGCGCACGCATCCTCGCCGAGCGCGGCGAGGCGGACGAGGCGCGCGCGTTCGCGGATCAGGCCGTCTCACTGCGGCGGGAGTCGGACTCCCCCGCTCTCCTTGCGGAGGCCCTCGCCGATCTCGCCTATGTCGATTGGCTTGCGGACGACGGGGCGGGCTGCGAGCTCGCGGTCAAGGAGGCGCGGACTCTCCTCGCTGCGAAGGGTGATCGGGTTTCGCTCGCTCGACTCGAGTCAGGGCCGCTCATGGGAGCTCTCCACGGCTTACCTGCTAAGGCCTTTTTAACCCCGACAAGGTGATCGCCGCGCCTTCTGGCGCGGCGATCGGTGTCTCATTGCTGCATTTGTGGTTACGGCGACAGGTGCAGCACCCCGTTGTGGTTCGAGATGAAGACGACCTGGAGGTTGGGTCCCACCTTCGACAAGCTGAAGCACGGCATCGTCGGCGAGGGGTTGTTGCAGTCGTTGGCGGGTAGGGTCAACAGCTGACCGGTGTACACCGGGTTGCCGGTGCTCGGGTCGGTGCCGGTTTGCCGAATCCAGCACAGTCCTGTAACCGGGTCATTCGCGCCCTGGTATACGACGATCGTCGCGCGGAAGGGGTTCGGGAACGTGGTGTTGTTTCCCACGTCGAGCGCCGACCATTCACCGAGCTGCGTTGCCTGTGTAGAGCAGTCTTCGGTGACATCCGTGGGCGGCACCACGCCCGTACCATCCTGCACGGTGAGCTCGAAGTTCGTCTGACCCACGTCATTTGCGTTAACGCCAGTCGACTGCTTGTTCGTCTTGCTCAGGTTTGTGTTGTCGGTGACGGTGTTGTTGACGGTGTCGGTGTTGTTGTAGGCAAATCGGCCGCCGAAGTTCTTGTCCGTCGTCAGCGTGATCTGGCCTTTCGGCGCCGCGATGTCGTTGCCATGACTATTGCCGCTCGTCGACCCGGTCGAGTTGTAGTGGAAGGTGAGGCTGGTTGTGGTGTTGACGCCGG
>VBKA01000272.1 GCA_005879815.1 Chloroflexota bacterium | reverse complement strand
TGGTACAGGATGTTCTGCTGCGCGTGGATGATCCGCGCCGCCTGCTCCGCGATCGCGGCCGAGACGCGCGGATGGGCATGGCCGGTGCTCGTGACCCCGATCCCCGATGTGTAGTCGAGGTACCGGTCGCCGTGGATCGTCTCGATCCAGGAGCCTTCGCCGCGTTCTACCACCAGGTCGGTGTATCGGCTCCAGACCGATGGCACGCCGGCGCGCAGGTCGACCCAGGCGCGGGCGTCGGCGTCCAGCTCGGCCTCTTCCTCGGTCTGTGCCGCGTGGGTCAGAAGGTCGGTGGCGTGTTGATCCATAGCAGGCAGGTCTCCCGGCTGGCGTGGTTGCGCCAGCGATGCGGCAGGGTGGACGGGAAGGTCAGGGAGTCCCCCTCGTGGAGCCGATAGCGTTCGCGCTGACCGACCCAGATCGTGACGGAGCCAGCGATGACGTACAGGAACTCCTCTCCGGCATGGTGGTAGCTCCCCTCGCTGCTGGCGCCTGGCGCGAGGCGAAAGAGCTGCGGCTCCAGGAGAGCAGCGGACTCGGCGAGCTGCTCGATCCGGACCATGTCATCGGCCAGCTCGATGACGGGCCGCTGCCCGGCGCGCACCACGCGCCTCGGCCGCCGATGGTGCGCGAACAGCTCGGCGAGCGTGGTTCCGTAAGCGCTGGTGAGCTGCTGCAGGCTTGCGATGCTGGTCCCGGACGTCCCCCGCTCGACGGCGCTCAGAAAGCTGACCGAGAGGCCGGCAGCGGCAGCTGCGTCGCGCAAGGAGAGCCCGCGCGCCTCACGCAAGCTCCGGAGGCGCTGCCCCTGGCGGTGTCGCGGGCTTTCCGGCGCCGCGGGCGCATCGGTCGAAAGAAGGCGCTTGATTCCCGGAGCGTTCACGCGCTCCTGTCGCATCCTGCGCACCCGGCCCAGCAGATCGAGGTCCCGGTCGCTATAGAGCCGATACCGGCCGTCGCTGCGCGTCGGGCCAACGAGCCCCTCGCGCTCCCAGCGTCGCAGCGCGCTGGCCGAAACCCCAATCCTTCGCGCCGCTTCGCCAATCCGGTATCGAGGACCTAGCTCCCCGACGACGCTCGCGGAGGGCGCGTGGGGATGGCGCGGCGCCAGCAGCGCGGTCACGGCACGCGGCTCGGCAGGAGCTGGCGCCTCGCCTGTCGACGCTGCCAGAGGACCTGCGCGGCGATCGCCAGGAAGGCGACCACGAAGATCAGCGTGCCGAGGACGTTGACCTCGGGAGGCACGCCGAGTCGACTGACGCCGTACACCCACAGCGGGAAGGTGATCGTCTTGCCCGCGACGAACGAGGTGATCACGTAGTCGTCGATCGACAACGCGAATGCTAGGAGGCCGGCAGCCAGGATCCCTGGAAAGATGAGCGGGAAGGTGACCTTACGGAAGGTGGCCCATTCGTCGGCGCCCAGGTCCATGGCCGCTTCCTCGAGCCCGCGATCGAAGCCCTGCAGGCGAGCCCGGACCGTCACCACCACGTAGCTGATGTTGAACATCACGTGGGCGATGATGATCGTCACCAGGCTGCGCGAGATCCCGAGCGAGACCCAGAGCGAGAGCAGCGAGGCGCCCATGATGATCTCGGGGGTCGCCATCGGCAGGAAGATCAGGATGTTGGTCGTGTTGCGGCCCACGAACCGGTACCGCGTCAGCGCCAGGCCGATGAGCGTGCCAAGGACGGTGGCGATGATGGTCGAGACGACCGCAACGATGAGGCTCTGCAGCATGGGGTTGGTGATGTCCGGGCGGCTCCAGACATCGAGGTAGTTCTGCAACGTGAATCCCTGCCAGGTGATGTTCTGGCGGCCGCGCGGGTTGTTGAAGCTGAAGGCGATCATCACCGCGATCGGCAGGAACAGATACGCCACCGCCAGCGCGGTGTAGACCGGCAGCACCAGCCGCGAAAGGCGGGCACGCACCGGTGGCTGGTAGCTCGTCGCCGGCGCCTCGCTGGCGGGGAGCGGGATCGTGGCGGGGGCTGCGGTCATCGGCTCATCCGCTCGTCAGCTCGTCGGAGCCGACCAGCCGGGCGTAGACCAGGACCATGACCAGGATCGCCGCCATCAGTACGAATCCGAGCGCCGATGCGCGCGGGTAGTCGTTGAAGTCCAGGAATCGGCTCTGGATGACGTTGCCGATCATGGTCGTCTCTCGGCTGCCGAGGATCGTTGCGTTCACGAAGTCGCCCACTGACGGGATGAACCGCGACGCGTAGAGGTCGTTGGCGGCCTCTACCAGCCGGTGGTCGATCTTCTTGAGCGCCACGTAGAGCGGCAGGACCATGAACGGCAAGAAGTTGTAGACGAGCCCGGAGATGACCGAAATCGGGGTAGCGATCAGGCCGAATCCCTCAGGAAGCAGTCCCCAGCCCTTCAGCGTGCCCAGCACGAAACCCTGGTCGGCCAGGATCAGCTTCCAGGCCAGGGTGCGGATGATGAAGCTGGTGAAGAAGGGCAGGATCACCAGCAGCAGGAGGATGGTCTTCAGGCGGCCGCCGCGAAACGCGATCGTGTACGCCATCGGATAGCCGATCAACTACTCGAAGCTGCGCAGGAACTGGGTCGCGAACTGGGTGATGGCCTCGGGATAGATCCCGAAGTTCCAGGTTAGCGTGTAACCGGTCCCGAGCGACCCGGTCTGGAGGCTGATCGAAGCCATCACCGCCATGGGGACCACGAAGAAGATGAGCAGCCAGAGGCCGCCCGGGACCAGGAACAGGTACGGGATCACCCAGCGCAGCCGGCGGACGGCAGCCGTCATGGCCACGGCTCCTGCGAAAGCCTGGCCGTCCCTCGCCCGTCGTGGAGCGGTCGCTCAGCCGGTCCGCACCTGCTCGAAGACGGAGTTCCACGCCAGCTCTTCCGTCTCGGTCAGCCGCTTGTAGTTGAAGACGTGGGTGAGCTGGTCCGGGGTCGGATTCACCGTCTTGGCCACCACGCGCAGCTGCGCGGCGGTGGTCTTGTCGCCCTTCGCCGCGGCTGCATCGGCGTCCTTGCTGATCAGGTCGGGGATGCCCTTCACGGGGCTGAAGTAGCCGATGTACTCGGAGAGCGGCACCGCGTTTGCGGGGTCGTACCAGAAGTTCATCATCATGTGCGCGTCGACCGGATGGGCCGCCTTGTTGGGAATCGCCATGTTGTCGACCCAGCGCATGCCGCCGGACTGGGGGATCACGAACTTCACGTCCGCGTTGTCGTAGAGCTGCATCTGCGTCACGTCGCCGGACCACGCGATGGTGATCCACAGGTTCTTGTTGGCCAGCTCGTCGTAGTAGTCGTTGCCGTAGAAGCTTCGGAACTGTCCGGTCTTGGCGGCCTTGAGGAGCTTGTCGCCCGCCTTCTGCACGTCGGCCACCGTCGCCTCTTCCGGCTTGACGTCGATCGACAGCAGCGCCATGCACATCGTGTCGCGCATCTCGCTGAAGAGACCCACGTGGCCCTTGAAGGCCGGGTCGAGCAGGTCGTCGAAGGTCGTGATCTCGCGCTTGGTGAGCTTGGGGTTGTAGCCGATGCCGGTGATCCCCGACTGCCACGCCAGGCTGTACATGTTGTTCGGGTCGTACCAGGGGTTCACATACAGCGAGTCCGCGTTCGCCGCGAAGTTCGGCACCTGGCTCTTGTCGATCTGCTCCAGGTAGCCGAAGCGGATCATCTTCTGGATCATCCAGTCGGTCATCACGATCAGGTCGTAGGCGGTCTGGTTTCCCGCCTCCAGATCCGGCTGGATCTTGCCGAAGAACTCCTCGTTGTCGTTGATCGCCTCGGTGTAGCTGACCTTGATCCCGGTCGCCTTCGTGAACTTCTCGATGGTGGGGTACTTGCCCTTGTCGTCGATGTCGATATAGGCGGGCCAGTTCGCCCAGTCCAGCTGGCCGGCGGCCTTCGGAATCGGGGTAGGCGCTCCTCCAACCGAGCCCGATGTCACCGGCGTCGAGCTGCTCAGTGGCTTGATGCCGCACGCTGCCAGGATCGCCGGCAGGGAGAGGGCGCTCCCCAGGACGAGCCCTCCCCGGCTGGCACGCCGCAGGAAGGACCGCCGCGATATCCGCCCCTCGGCAACCAGCCGAGCGATCGCCTGCTCGATCCGG
>VBKA01000074.1 GCA_005879815.1 Chloroflexota bacterium | reverse complement strand
CACGCACCGCGAGTACGGCCCCGCCTCGGTGACGATCACCAGCGAGGATGGCCTCTTCCGGGGGATCGACCGCGAGCAGCCGGTCTGGATGAGCCACGGCGACTCGATCGTGCGACCACCCGATGGCTTTCATCCGACGGCCCAGACCGATTCCACCCCCTTTGCCGGACTGGCGGACCCAGAGCGGCGCCTGTACGGGATCCAGTTCCATCCCGAAGTGGTCCACACCCCCCGAGGCAGGGAGATCCTGCGCAACTTCGTGGTTGGCATCGCGGGCGCCCGTCCGACCTGGACACCGGCCGGATTCGTTGAATCGGCAGTCGCCGAGGTGCGCAGCAGGGTCGGCTCCGGACGCGTGATCTGCGCGCTTTCGGGCGGCGTCGACTCGGCCGTGGCGGCCACCCTGGTCCATCGCGCGGTCGCCGACCAGCTGACCTGCATCTACGTCGACCACGGGCTGATGCGCAAGCGCGAGTCGGAGCTGCTGCGCGCCACCTTCGAGCAGAACCTGGGGATGCGCCTGGTGATGGTCGATGCCCGTGACCGATTCCTGCGGCGGCTGCAGAGAATCGAGGATCCGGAGGAGAAGCGGCGCATCATCGGCGACGAGTTCATCCGGGTCTTCGAGGAAGAGGCCGCCAAGCTGGGGGAGATCGACTTCCTGACGCAGGGCACGCTCTACCCAGATGTCATCGAGTCGAAGACGGCCGAGACCAAGGCGGCGGTCAAGATCAAGACGCATCACAACGTGGGCGGGCTCCCCGCCGACCTCCGATTTCGCCTGATCGAGCCGCTGCGCTACCTGTTCAAGGACGAGGTTCGCGCGGTCGGCAACGAGCTTGGCCTGCCGGAGGCGATGGTCCTCCGCCAGCCGTTCCCCGGGCCAGGCCTGGCGATCCGGATCATCGGAGAGGTGACCGCCGAGCGGCTCGCGACGCTTCGGGAGGCGGACTGGATCGTGATCGACGAGATCAAGGCCGCTGGCCTGTATCGGTCCCTGTGGCAGTCGTTCGCCATCCTTACGCCCGTGCGCAGCGTGGGAGTCATGGGCGACGGCCGAACCTACGCCAACGTGGTCGCCGTCCGTGCCGTCACATCCGACGACGGCATGACCGCGGACTGGGCGCGCCTCCCGTACGACGTGCTGGCCAGAATCAGCAGCCGCATCGTGAACGAGGTGCCCGGCGTGAACCGGGTCGTGTACGACGTCAGCTCCAAGCCGCCCGCCACCATCGAGTGGGAATAGGAATGGGCTGATGGAGCCTGCTGAGCCGATGGCGCCTACCTTCGGCGCGGAGCTGACTCCTGCATGGCGAGAGTGGGGCCGCTGGCTGGCGACGGTAGGGGCCATCGCCTTCGCCGTCACCGCGCTCATCCTCCTGCTCGACAACCTGCACGTCTTCGTCAAGCCTCCCGACCTGCCCGATGCGACGCGCTTGCCGGACCGGCTGATCGCGATCCTTGAGTACGAGTCGCAACACTTCCCGATTGCCCTGTTGAACCTGCTGGTCGCCATCGTCAGCTTCGCCGCACTGGCGGCGCTGGGCCCAGTCGTCCGGCGCCTGCTCGACGCGGATGATCCGCGTGGGTCGCTGACGGTTGGTGCCTTTGCACTGGGCGGAGTGATTGGCGTCATCGGGCAGGTCGAATACGCTGGAGGCCTGGCCGTCGCCTCCAACGCGACCTATTGTCAGTGCGAGTTCGCCGATCCGCAGGTCATCGCACGCGGGGAGGTGCTGGATCTGGTGTCGTCGATCCAGACCTGGAGTATTGCCGGGACGCTGGTCGCGTTCGCGGTCGGCCTGCTGCTGGTTGCCAGCTTGGGCCGCGGCTCACGTGCCGCCCCGGCCGGCTGGCTGCGTCTTTCGATGGCGCTCGGCTCACTGATGCTGCTCGTGGCGGTGGCCACGCTCGGGTTCCCGCCGCTGGCTGACGCGCTGGGGTGGAGGGTCGATCCGGGGATCGTCACCGGCGTTCCCTCCCTGGTCATCCTTCTGGTGCTGGTGCCTTGGTGGGCGCTCTGGCTGCGCCGTTTGCTCGGAGCGGAGTTGCCCACCCGCTGACAGATCCGGCAGCCTCATTCCGCATTCCGTCTAGGATTCGCGCCACATGTCAAGCTGGTTCGATCGGCTGCTCGAGGAGCTGCAACGCCGCCAGGCCGAACAGGATGCGCGGCGCGAGGGGCGGCCCTCCCCGCCGCGCGACCGCCGCGGTCCGCGCGATCGCTACGGCTCACCGACGCCGGGTGAGGGTGATGACGGGCCAGACCTGAGCGACGGCGACCCGACCCCGCTCCGCCGCCGGCGGGGCACTCGGGGTGCCGGTGGAGGAGGCCCCGGCCCCTTCGGGGGACCGCTGGCGGGTGGCGACTGGGGTGATTGGAGCCGATACCGGCGCTGGATCCTGATCGGGCTGGCCCTGGTCGTGCTGCTCGTGGTGCTGGGGCTGGCCGGGGGGCTGGTCAACCTGCTCACCGACCTGCAGTGGTTCTCGGCCCTGGGCCTGTCGAGCGTGCTGACCACCCGACTCTGGGCGCAGGTTGGCCTGTTTGTGGCCGGCTATGCGGCCTTCGCCGTGCCGGCCGTGGCATCCATCCTCATCGCTCGGCGGCTCGC
Organism: Chloroflexota bacterium; assembly: GCA_005879815.1. Lineage (GTDB taxonomy): Bacteria > Chloroflexota > Limnocylindria > QHBO01 > QHBO01 > CF-82. The sequence continues at coordinate 24,513 of VBKA01000074.1, read as the reverse complement.
CCCGCGGGTGCCGGTGCGGCGCCTGGGTGGGCTCGAGCTTCCCGACGCAAGCCGCACCATCACCCTTGGGCTCATCGGCGTGGCATTGTTGCTGGCGCTCATCAGCGCCGCGGCCTGGAGCTCCGCCTGGAGCACGATCCTCCTCTGGGTCAACGGCGGCAGCTTCGGCGTCAGCGATCCGCACTTCGGGCACGACATCGGCTTCTATATCTTCGGCCTGCCCTTCTGGCGCTTCCTGCAGGGTTGGGGCGTCGCGAGCCTGGTCGCGATCCTCCTCATGAGCCTGGGCGCCTACGCCGCGGGCGCTCTCCGCTGGCAGCTGCGGCTGACGACCCCTGTCCGTGCTCACCTCACGATCCTGGGCGCGCTCCTCCTTCTGGTCATCGCGGCCGGCTACCAGCTGGACATCGCGGAGCTCTCGTATTCCACGCGCGGCGTGGGCGGAGCCATCCAGGCGGCGACGTATACCGACCTGCACGCGCAGCAACCCGCCTACGTGATCCTGACCGGGGTGGCGATCCTCGCCGCGATCCTGGTGCTGGGGAACATCTGGTTCCGCACGCTCTGGCTGCTGGTCTTCGCGACCGCCGGCTGGATCCTGCTCTCGGTGGTGGTCGGAGGGATCTACCCGACGATCGTGCAGAACCTCCAGGTCTCGCCGAACGAACGGGCGCTCGAGCAGCCCTACATCGCGAACAACATCGCCTCGACGCGGGCGGCGTTCGACCTCGACGCGGTCGCGCAGCGCACCTTCACCGGCAGCCAGCCGCTCAGCCGCGCGCTCTTCACCGACAACGCCGCCACGCTCCAGAACATCCGGCTGTGGGACTACCGCCCTCTCCTCGACACCCTCGGCCAGCAGCAGCAGGTCTACCAGTACTACGCGTTCCGGGACGTCGACATCGACCGCTACCGCCTCGACGACAAGGAGCGCCAGATCATGCTGGCCGGCCGCGAGCTCGACACGGCGAAGCTGGTCACCGCCGCGCAGACCTGGACCAACGAGCACCTTGTCTACACCCACGGCTACGGCATCACCGCGGTACCGGTCAATGCGGTCACCCCAGAAGGTGCGCCCGACTACCTGGTGAGCGGCATCAACCAGCAGGCGCAGCTGCCAGTTGGCGAACCGCGCATCTACTTTGGCGAGGGCCAGAGCACCTACGTCATCGTCGGGACCCAGACGGGCGAGTTCGACTACCCGGTCGGCAACAACCCGCCCGTCACCACCAGCTGGAAAGGGTCGACCGCGGTGGGCATCGGCGGCTTCTTCAACCGCCTGCTCTTCGCCCTGCGCTTTGGTGACCTGAACCTGCTGATCAGCAACCAGCTGACCGATGCTTCGCAGATCCTCTTCCGGCGCACGCTTGCGGAGCGCGTGCAGGCCATCGCTCCGTTCCTTTCCTACGATCGCGATCCCTACCTGGTCAGCGCCGAGGGCCGGCTGCTGTGGATCTGGGACGCCTACACGACGTCGGACCACTATCCCGACGCGCAACCGCTGGCCGGTGACCTGTTCACCGGCATGAACTACGTGCGCAACAGCGTGAAGGTCGTGATCGACGCCTACAACGGATCGGTGCGCTTCTACATTGCGAACCCCAAGGACCCGATCATCAACGCCTGGTCGCGGATCTTCCCCGAGCTCCTCCAGCCGCTCTCCACGATGAGCGCGGACCTGACTGCCCATCTGCGCTATCCCGAGGATCTGTTCACGGCGCAGAACGAGCAGTACCTGCTCTATCACGTGGCCGCCGACACGAACGGGGCCGATACCCTCTACGGCCAGAACGACCGCTGGGCCTTTGCGTCGCAGCAGACCGATGTCAACGGTGAGTCGTCGGTCGTCGAGCCCTACTACGTGATCATGAAGCTGCCCGGCGAGAGCAAACCGGAATTCGCGCTCATCCAGCCCTTGGTCCTCGCCAACCGCCCGAACATGACCGCCTGGGTCGCCGCGCGCATGGATCCGGGCCTGTACGGCCAGCGCATCGCCTTCCGATTCCCCACGGAAACGACGACCAACGGCCCGACCCAGATCCAGTCGCGCATCAACCAGGACAGCACCATCTCGGCCCAGTTCACGCTCTGGTCGCAGGCAGGCTCGAGCGTGGTTCGCGGCAACCTGCTCGTCTTGCCGATGGGCGACTCGATCCTGTACGTGGAGCCCATCTTCCTGCGCTCGACCGCATCGGCGTTCCCGGAGTTCAAGCGCGTGATCCTCGCCTCACAGACGCGCATCGCCTTCGCCGATACCGTCGACCAGGCGCTCTCCCAGATCCTGGGCGAGACGACCGTGCCGCCGCCCGAGGGCGGTGGCGGTGGTGGCGGCGGAGGCGGCCTGCCCTCGAATGCGCCCGACCTGGTGGCGCGGGCGCAGCAGCTCTACCAGGAGGCCCAGGCGGCCCTGAAGGCGAGCGACCTGGGGACCTACCAGGCGAAGATCGACGAGCTGGCCAAGGTGATCGAAGCGCTCCAGAAGCTCGTCGGAACCCCGGCACCCTCGCCCAGCGGGTCGGCTCAGCCCAGCGCGTCGGCTCAGCCCAGCGCCTCGCCGTAGCGGGTGAGCGGCCTCGACATCCTCGTGCTGGGCGGCGGCGCGCGAGAGCACGCGCTCGCCTGGCGGCTGTCGCGCGATGACGGGGTCGCGCGCGTGCGCATCGCGCCGGGCAACGGGGGCACCCGAGCGGTCGCGGAGAGCGTGCCCGACCTCGACCCAACGAACGCGCTCGCGGTCGTACGGCACGCGGCTCGCGAGCGCTACGACCTGGTGGTGATCGGTCCCGAGGCGCCGCTGGCGGCGGGCGTCGCCGATGCGCTTGACCAGGCACGGATCCCTGCCTTCGGACCGATGCGCGCGGCCGCCCGCCTCGAGTCATCCAAGGCGTACGCCAAGCACCAGATGGAGCGCGCCGGCGTGCCGACCCCGGCCGCCCGCGCGTTCACGGATGCCGCCGCGGCGCTGACCCATGCACGGGCCGAGGATGCGGCGGGCCGCAGCCAGGTGGTGAAGGCTGACTGGCTGGCCGGTGGCAAGGGGGTGGTGGTGCCCGACTCCCTCCAGGCGACCGAAAGCGCCATCCACTCCCTGATGGACGATGCGAGGCCGGGCGCACAGGTCGTGCTCGAGGAGCGGCTTACGGGTCGCGAGGTGTCCGCCTTCGCCCTGGTCAGCGGCGAGAGCGTAGTGCCGGTGGCGGCGGCCTGCGACTACAAGCGGCTGGGCGACGGCGAGACCGGCCCCAACACGGGCGGGATGGGCGCATACGCGCCGGTGCCCGGCTTCGGCCGCGAGGCGCTCGACGCGGTGATGGGCAGCGTCTTCGAGCCGATCGCCTGGCTCATGGGGCGCGACGGGGTTCCATATCGAGGCGTCCTGTATGCCGGCCTGATGCTGACCGAGTCCGGCCCGATGGTGCTGGAGTTCAACGCGCGCTTCGGGGACCCCGAGGCGCAGGTTGTGCTGCCGATGCTCGAAGGCGATCTCGCCGGCGCCCTGCTCGGGGTGGCTACCCAGGATCGGGGCGCCATGGAAGGTTCGCTCGGGATTCGTGCCGGTGCGGCGGTAGGCGTCGTCGTCGCCTCGGAGGGCTATCCCGACGCACCTGCCCTGGGCCGGGAGCTGCGCGGCGCGGAGCCGTCATCGTCGGGAGACGACGGCGACCTGCTCTGCTTCCACGCCGGGACCCGAGCGACGGCCTCCGGGCTCGAGTCGAGCGGCGGAAGGGTCGTCACGTTCGTGGGAAGGGGGACGGACCTGGGCGCCGCGCGGGAGGCCGTCTATCGAGGCGTCGCCGGATGCGAGCTCGCGGGCCGCCAGTATCGATCCGACATCGCGCTGCGCGAGCTGGCTGAGCAGCCAGCATCGGTCTAGGCCGAAGGAGGCGTCAGACCGGACACGATCCGCTGCTCGAGCTGCAGGATCCGTTCCTCGAGCGCCTGCACGTGCTCGAGGATCTGGCGGTTGCCTCGCAGCAGATCGACGTTCTGCTTCTCCTCGACGTCCGCCTCGGAGGCCGCGTGCTCCAGGGTCAGGCGGTCGCGCTGCGCCGACCGATTGCCAGCCAAAAGGATGAGCGGAGCGGCGTAGGCCGCCTGCGTCGAGAAGGCCAGGTTCAGCAGGATGAACGGGTACGGGTCGTAGTGGAAGAGAAGGTAGATGTTGCCGGTGATCCAGGCGAGCACGATGACCGTCTGCAGGATGATGAATCGCCAGCTGCCCATGAAGCTGGTGACGACGTCCGCGATCCTGGCGCCCATCGGCGCCTGGTCGTACATCGCCTGGTTGACCGGGTGACGGCTCGGCTGCCGACTGGCGCGGGACCGACGGCGCGACTGGCTCACCACGCGACTCCTCCTCGCTGACGGCCGGGCTCGCTGGGCGGCGCGGGGGCCGATTCGGCGCCATCCTAGGCGCAGGCAGCCACGCCGGCTTGGCTATCCTTACCGTCATGGCCCCCACCCCGCTGGTCGCGGTCGTCTGCGGCTCCCGATCCGACCTGCCCACCCTGCGGGGGTGCTTCGAGGTCCTCGACTCGTACGGCATCGCGTGGGAGGCGAGCGTGATCAGCGCGCATCGCCAGCCCGAGGCGTTGGGACGCTACGTGGGCGAGGCGGAAGGTGCCGGGGTGCGGATCTTCATCGCCGCTGCCGGTCTCGCTGCCCATCTTCCGGGGGTGCTGGCGAGCCTGACCGGCCGCCCGGTGATCGGCGTTCCGCTCGATGGCGGCGCGCTCGGCGGCGCGGATGCCCTGTATTCCGTGGTCCAGATGCCTCCCGGCGTGCCGGTGGCCGGGGTCGCCATCGGCGCCGCCGGCGCTCGAAATGCGGGCCACCTCGCCGCGCGGATCCTGGCACTCGGCGAGCCCGCGATCGCCGAGCGGGTCGCCGCCTTCCGCGCCGAGCAGGCCGCCAAGGCGGAGCCGCGCATCGACCCCCGCGCGGACGCGGTGACCCCGGTGGCACGGAGCTGACGATCGCCCAATGATCGATCGCTATGCCCTGCCGGAGATGCGGGACGTCTTCAGCGAACGGCGCAAGCTCGAGCTGTGGCTGCGGATCGAGCTGCTCGCCACGGAGGCCCTGAACGCTGGCGGCATCGTCCCGGATGGCGACTGGGAGCGGATCAAGACGGGTCTCCAGGGGGCCGGCGTGGATCCGGCGCGCGCGCACGAGATCGAGCGCGAGAGCCAGCACGACGTGATCGCCTTCCTGCGCTCGGTCACCGAGCGGCTGGGATCCGAGGGACGCTGGCTGCATTTCGGCCTGACCAGCTCCGACCTGCTCGACACGGCCACGGCCGTCCAGCTGCGGGATGGCACGGCGGTGGTGGCGAATGAGCTCGCGCGCCTGATCGAGATCGTTCGACGGCTGGCGCTGCAATACCGCTCCGCGCCCATGGTGGGACGCAGCCACGGCATCCATGCCGAGCCGATCACGTTTGGCTTCAAGGTCGCGGGCTGGTACGCCGAGCTGATGCGCGACGCGGAGCGCCTGTCGAGGGCGGGCGAGGGGGTTGCGGTCGGCAAGGTCTCGGGCGCGGTGGGCACTCACGCCAACGTCGCGCCGGAGGTCGAGGCCCACGTGATGGCGGGTCTGGGCTTGACCGCCGACCCCGCCGCTACCCAGGTTGTCAGCCGTGACCGCCACGCCGAGCTGCTCTGCGCGCTCGCGATCCTGGGGGGCACGCTCGAGCGCATGGCGACCGAGGTCCGCCATCTGCAGCGCAGCGAGGTGGCCGAGATCTTCGAGCCGTTTGCCGAGGGTCAGCAGGGCTCGTCGGCGATGCCGCACAAGCGAAACCCGGTCCTGGCCGAGCGCATCACCGGCCTGGCTCGACTGCTGCGTGCCGACGCTCTGGTCGCGCTGGAGAACATGGCGCTCTGGCACGAGCGCGACATCAGCCACAGCGCGACCGAGCGCTTCATCTTCGAGCGCGCGCTCGGGGTGGCGGCCTACGCCACACGCACCCTGGGCGACGTGATGGACGGCCTCGAGGTCGACACGGCTCGGATGGAGGCCAACCTGGAGCTGAGCGGCGGCATGATCTATTCGGAGGCACTGCTGCTGGCGATGGTCGAGCGCGGCGCCGATCGCCAGGCGGCCTATCGAATCATCCACGCGCGAGACGACGAGGCGACCTTCCGCGAAGCCCTTCTCGCCGATCAGCAGGTCGGTGAATGGCTGACCCCCGAAGAGATCGAGCGGGCAATGGACCTCGAGCATCATCTTGCCGGGATCGGCGCGACCTATCGCGCCGTCGGCCTGGAGGCGAGCGACGAGTAACCAGGCCGACGGCGTCTCGGCGCCGCGAGCGCGCTGGGCGCCAAGGATGCTGGCCGCAGCCCAGGTCGCCGCCGACCACGCGGAGCTCTGGCCGCCTGCCGCGCTGGCGGCGCTCAGCGCGATCGGCTGGTTGCCATTCGTGCTTGCGGTGGCTCCGCTTCCCAGCGAGGGCGATCTCGCGTTCGTGGCCTCATCGATCGTCCTGTCTCCCAGCTTCCCGCTCAACGTGGCCCTCCCCGCGACGGCGCTGCTCGGCCTCGCGTTCAGCGCATCCGTCCTGAGCGCAACCGGTGAGGTAGTGCTGCTGCGGGCGATCGACCGGCTGCGAGGCATCGCGCCGATCAGCCGGTCCATCGACGAGGAGGCCGCCCGAGCGTGGCTGATCCGGATCGTCGCATCCCTGCCCGCGCTGGCGGCTGCGGTCGCCCTGCTGGTCGGGGTTGTCGGTGTTGCCCCCGGCGAGTATCAGTCGCCGGATCTTGGCCAGGGGCCGTTCCTCGCACGACTGGCTCGCGACGTCTGGCCGCTGCTCGTCCTCGAGGCCGCGGCCATCCTCGTCGGGCAGGCCTTCGCGGCCGGCGCCGTGCGCGCGAGCGTGGGTCCCGAGCGAATCTCGGTTGGTCGCGCTCTGTCCGAGGGCTTCCGCGGCCTCAGTCGCCGGCCGCTGCGGCGAATCGCCATCGCTGTCGGCAGCGACGCGGCGCTCGGCGCCTGGCTGGTGGTGAGCTGGGCCCTGCTGCGGGTGCTCTGGACGCCCATCGGCCGCCAGGCCGAAGACGGCGCGCTTCTCACGCCGGCGAGCGCGGCGCTGCTGGTAGGCTTCGTGGCGATCTGGCTCTGCCTGGTCGCCGGCGGGGGCGTGCTCCACGCCTGGTCCTCAACCTGGTGGTCGCTCGAGGACCCGCCCGGGATCGGGGAGCGACGCGAGGGCGGTGGCGAGCGATGGACCTAGGCCACAATCCGGCACTCACGGTCGGGGCACAGGTCGAGCTCGCGGTTCGCTTGATCGTCGGTCTGGCGCTGGGAGCGATCATCGGTTTCGAGCGCGAGCTGCATCGACAACCGGCGGGCTTCCGCACCCACAGCCTGGTGTCGCTGGGGGCCGCGCTGTTCGCCATCATCTCCGGTTACGGCTACGGGGGCGCGGCCATCGACCCCACCCGCATCACCGCGCAGATCGTCTCCGGCATCGGCTTCATCGGCGCGGGAACGATCCTCCAGTACCGCGGGCACATCCGCGGCCTCACCACGGCTGCCTCGCTCTGGTCAGTGGCGGCTATCGGCACCGCGACGGGAACCGGCCTGTACGTGCTCGCCGTGCTGGGGACGATCCTGATCCTGGTGGTCCTGTCGCTCCTCGATCGGGTGGAGGCCTATGCCCGCCGACGCCTGTCGCTGCGACCCGACGGGTACGACCTCGCGGAGGGCGCTGCCCACGAAACCAGGCCACCCGAGACGGCTGGCCCGCGCCCGGTGCAGGACGCGAGGCCTGCGGCCCCATCGGCTCATGAACCCGAGCCCGAGCAGCCAGAGGGAGAATTGGAGGACTTGCCGTGACCATGGTGCGCAGCAGCGTCGAGGGGTTGGAGCTGATCCATCGTGGCAAGGTGCGCGAGACGTACCTTGTCGACGTCGAGCGGCTGCTGCTGGTTGCCACCGATCGGCTCTCGGCCTTCGACGTGGTCTTCGACCAGCCGATCCCCGACAAGGGCGCAGTCCTGACCAGGCTCTCCGCCTGGTGGTTCGACCTGCTCGATCCGCTGGGACCCACGCACTTCATCTCGTCGGATCCGGGCGAGCTTCCCGAAGCGGCGCGGACACCAGAGCTGGCGGGACGCTCGATGCTCGTGCGCCGCGCGACCCGGATCGACGCGGAATGCGTCGTGCGCGGCTACCTGGCCGGCTCGGGTTGGGCGGAATACCGTCGTGATGGCACGGTCGGCGGCCATCGCCTGCCTGCCGGGCTGCGCGAGGCAGATCGGCTTCCGGAGCCGATCTTCACGCCGTCGACCAAGGCGGAGGTGGGACACGACGAGAACATCACGCGCGACGTGCTGGCGGAGATGGTCGGGAGCGACCTCGCCCGCAAGCTCGAGGAACGCTCGCTGGCGGCCTACGGGGTCGGAGCCGCGCGGGCAGAGGCGACCGGACTGATCCTGGCCGACACCAAGTTCGAGTTCGGCTGGATCGGCGGCGAGCTGGCGCTGATCGACGAGGTGCTGACCCCCGACTCGAGCCGATTCTGGGACGCGGCGCAGTACCGCCCTGGATCGAGCCCGCCCTCGTACGACAAGCAATACGTGCGCGACTTCGTGGCTGCCTCGGGTTGGAACAAGGAACCACCGGCTCCGACCCTGCCGCCCGTCGTCATCGCCGGAACGCGGGAGCGCTACGTCACCGCGTACGAGCGGCTCACCGGCCGGCGCTGGAAGGATGCCGGGGCGCCCGCCTAGTGCGTTGGATCGCTGAGGTGCACGTCCAGCTGCGCCCGGGCATCGCGGATCCGGAAGGGCTGACGATCGCCGGCGGCCTGCGAGCACTGGGGTTCGCGTCGGTGAGCGACGTGCGGTCCGGCAAGCTGCTGCGCGTCAGCTTCGAGGCCGACGAAGTGGACCAGGCTCGGAGCCAGGTGGAGGCCATGTGCCGACGGCTGCTGGCCAATCCGGTGATGGAGACCGCCACCTGGGAGTTGCGTGCCGACGACGAGCCGAGCGAGGAGGCGCGCCTGGCATGAGCCCCCCGCGCATCGCAGTGGTGGTCTTTCCGGGCACTTGGAGCGACCGCGACTTCCTCGACGTGGCGCCGCTCGTCGGCTGGGACGCGCGTCCCGTCTGGCACGCAGAACGTGAGCTGGGTGGCGTGGACGCGGTCGTCCTTCCGGGAGGCTTCGCGCACGGCGACTACCTTCGCACCGGCGCGATCGCCCGCTTCAGCCCCATCATGCCGGCCATCGAGTCCTTCGCTGCTTCAGGAGGCGCGGTGCTCGGATCGTGCAATGGCTTCCAGGTCCTGTGCGAAGCCGGCATGCTGCCGGGAGCCCTGCTGCGCAACGACCACCTGGAATTCCGGTGCGACTGGCAGTGGCTCCGTGTCGAGGCCCCCGCCTCGTGTCCCGCATGGCTGGGACAGATCGCCGATGGCCAGCCGATCCGCCTGCCGATCTCGCACGGGGAGGGCCGCTATTACGCCGACGAGGCCACCCTGTCTCAGCTCGAGGCGACACAGCGCGTGGTCCTGCGCTATGCCGAGGCGGATGGCCGCGTGACGTCCGATGCCAATCCGAACGGGTCGCTGCACGGCATCGCCGGGATCACCAACGGGCGCGGCAACGTGCTGGGATTGATGCCGCACCCGGAACGCGCGGCCGAGGCGGAGGTCGGCGGGAGCGACGGGCGCCTGATCCTGCGGTCGCTGACGACCTGGCTGGCCGAGCAGCCGGTCGCGGCAGAGCGTCGGCTATGATCGGCCCCCCGAGCGGCCGGATGGGAGGCTAGACCGATGCAGCAGGACGATCGCGAGCGCGATGCCGCCGCCAGTGCACCGGGCGATTCAGACGGCGAGGAACGCGCCGAGGAGACGGGAGCCGGGCGCGAACCGGAGAGCGCGGAAGCGGCCGCGGAGCGCGAGCCCGAGACCGAGGAGACCGCGGAGTTCGAAAACGCTCCTTCGGCGAATCGGCCATTGGAATCCGATCAGCAGGCTGAGGGTGATGGCGACGAGACGCCTCCGTCCGGGGTTGCCGGGCCGCCGTCTGATGAGGCGCGCGTTGGGCCTCCGCCCCAGGAAGCCGAGGCCTATCCCGCCTCTCCGGCTGCGGAGGCAGAGGAGGCCAGTGCGGCGGCCCACTCCGTCCCGGCCACCCAGGTGGGGGAGAGCACGCAGTGTCCACGATGCGGCACTGAGAATCGGCCCGGCGTCGCGTTCTGCCGGAGCTGTGGTCAGCGCCTGGTGGCGGCTGGCGTGGCGACGACCCTGGAGCGCCCGGGGGCTCCCCAAGGCACGCAGGCTTGCCCGCGCTGTGGGACCCTGAATCGGGCGGGCGTGGCCTTCTGCCAGAACTGCGGCGCAAACCTGCGGGCGAGCGCGCAGCCCGCGCCCGGCTACGTTCCCCCGCCCGCCTCGGCGGGAGCCCCACCCACGGCCACGGCGCCCGCACGCGAGGCGCCGGCCGGTGGAGCCATTCTCGGCCCGCTCGTGCTGCTGGTCGGGGCGGTCGGCATCGCCACGGCCTGGATGCTGCCCTTCGCCTACGGCGACGGCTCGCTCTGGCAACGAAGCTTCGGCGCAACTGGAGGGTACGGGATCGCGTTCTGGAACGGCTACGCGGCGGTCGGTGGCGGCATCCTCGAGAAGGCGTACTTCGGTTTCGCGGCAGCGGCGCCCATCCTCGTCGCCCTGCTGGTCCTCCTGGTCGTCGCGGGATTCCTGCGCGCGGCCCCCGGGGCGCTGCAGGTGGGCGGCCTGGTGGTCGCCACGATCTGGGCCGTCGGTCTGATTGCGCTCTTCGTGGTGCTGGAGATCGCCGGCAACTGGAGCGCCGACCTCGTCTCGATCCTGCGCGTGATCAGCCCGGCGGGGATCATCTTCCTGTTGGCTGGGCTGATCGTGCTCATCGGGTGCGCCACGCGCTTCGCCCGGAGCTGACCGATGGCCCGTGTCTGCGCCCACTGCGGAACCGAGGTCGACGACGACGCCCTCTTCTGCCCGACCTGCGGCGAGCCGATCGACCGCGGCGGTGAGCCGGACCTGCCGCCGGCGCCCGACTGGCCCCCCGCCGCGAGCGGCGCGACTCGAGCCGCCGCGTCCCCATCCCCAAGCGGGGCGGACATCGGCGGGTCGGCAGCGGTCGAGCAGCACCCAGAGCAGGAGCCGACCCGCGCCACGCCCGCCGCTTCAGCCAGCGAGATGGATGTGCCGCCTGCGGCCGAACCGGCGGAGGCTCGACCCGCCACACCCAGTGAAGAGGCGACCGTCCCGCCCTGGCGTCGGGGTGCGGCATTTCGCGCAGCGGCGCCTCCGCCTCCGCCGGTACCGAGCGGCCCGGTGCCGGCGCGTCCCGGCGCGCTCCGGCCGGACTGGTTGATCGGCGCTGGCGCGCTGGTCGGCATCGTGGCCATGCTGCTGCCCTGGGTCGTCTCGGGTACCTACACCGGCGGCTGGGGCCTGGCGAGCGGGATCAACCTCCTCTTCACGCTGGTCCTCATCGGCGTGCTCGGGGTCGTCTTTCTGCCCCACCTGGTGCCCGCCATTCCGCAGAGCAACCTGACCCTGCTGGCGATCGCGCTGGTCGGCGTGGGGGTCGGACTCGACCGCCTGGGTCTGCCGCTCACCGGGACGGGGGCCATGATCTTCCTGATCGGGATGCTGGCGTGTGCGACGGGAGCCTTCCTGGCGCAGCTCGGCATGGATCGCCAGGTCGGAGGGCCGCAGCTCTGACGCTCAGCCCCGAGGCTCCGCCCGCTCCATCACGCGCGCTCCCATCCCCTGAGGACCTCCACGGCCTGACGTCTCACGAGTACGGCCGCATCGTCGAGCTGATCGGCCGTCACCCCAATCCGGTTGAGCTTGCGATGTTCGGCGCCATGTGGAGCGAGCACTGCGCGTACAAGCACTCGGGTCCGCTCCTCGCGTCGCTGCCGACCGAGGGCGAGCGAGTCCTGGTCGGGCCGGGCGAGAACGCGGGGGTGCTCGACATCGGGCATGGCCTGGCGGCCGTCTTCAAGGTCGAATCCCACAACCACCCGAGTGCCGTCGAGCCGTACCAGGGAGCCGCGACCGGGGTTGGCGGCATCATCCGCGACATCTTCACCATGGGCGCCCGGCCCATCGCCTTGCTGAACGGGTTGCGGTTCGGTCCGCTCGAGGCGGGCGGGGATGACAGCGGCGGGACCGATGCGGCGACCGCCGCGCGGAATCGGTACCTGTTCGACGGCGTGGTGTCGGGGATCGCGGGCTACGGCAACTGTGTCGGCATTCCCGACGTCGGTGGCGAGCTCTTCTTCGACCCGTCGTACAGCGGCAATCCGCTGGTCAACGCCATGTGCCTGGGCATCGCCCGCCACGATGAGATCACGCTGGCGCGCGCCGCGGGCGCGGGCAACGCGCTCCTGCTGGTGGGTGCGGCCACCGGTCGCGACGGGATCGCGGGGGCCGCGTTTGCCAGCGCGGTGCTGGGCGAGGATCGAGACGCGCGCCGCCCGGCGGTCCAGGTGGGCAACCCATTCCTCGAGAAGCTGCTGATGGAGGCGTGCCTGGAGCTCTCGCGTTCCGACGCGGTGGTCGCCATGCAGGACCTGGGCGCGGCGGGGCTGACCTGCGCGCTTGCCGAGCTCTCCGCGAGAGGCGGCTGCGGTGCAGAGGTTGACCTCGATCGGGTGCCCCGCCGCGAGGGCTTCATGAACGCGCTCGAGCTGCTCCTCTCCGAATCCCAGGAGCGGATGCTGGTAGTCGTGAAGGCGGGACGGGAGGCGGAGGTCGAGTCGGTCTTTGCGCGGTTCGAATTGCCTGCGGTTGCGATCGGGCGGGTCGTCGACGATCCCGTGGTGCGCTGCCGCTTCGGGGGTCAGCTGGCGTGCGAGCTGCCGGGACGCGCTCTGGTCGATGAGGCTCCGCGCTACGTCCTCCCCGCGGCACCTCCGGGTGACCTGGCGGATCGCCTCGCGGCGGACCTTGCGCCTCTGGCGGCGGAGCCGCCATCGGCCCAGGGGCTGCTGGAGCTCGTGTCGGCGCCCAACTGCCGAAGCCGGAGACCGGTCTGGCGGCGGTACGACCACATGAACGGCACCAATACGCTCGCAGGTCCGGGCGATGCCGACGGGGCGCTGCTGCGCATCAAGGGCACCCCGGCCGCGGTGGCCGTCTCGCTCGACGGACCGGGCAGGCTCGCCGCGCTGGACCCCAGATCCGCGGCGGCGTCAGCCGCGCTCGAGTCGGCGCTCAACGTCGCCTGTTCGGGTGCCGTGCCGATAGGCGCGACGAACTGCCTGAACCTGGGCTCGCCCGAGCCGAGGGCCGGCTACTGGGCGCTCGCCGAGACCGTGGCCGGTCTCGGCGAAGCCTGCCGCGCGCTGGGCGTCCCGATCGTGTCAGGCAACGTGTCGCTCTACAACGAGACCACCGATGGCCCGATCGTCCCCGCAGCGCTGGTGGGCATGCTCGGCCTCCTCGAGGATCGTGCGACCGCGGTACCGATGCGCTGGCGGGAGGGACACGAGATCTGGATGCTGGGGGCGCCCGGTTGGGAACCCGCGAGCCTCGCCGGGGCTGAGCACGCCTGGCGAACGGGCGAGCTGGGTGGGCGGCCGCGCCTGGACCTCGAATCCGCGGCGCGCGTGGTGCGTCTGCTGCCAATGCTCGCCACCGAGCGCATCATCGCCGGAAGCCACGACCTCTCGGTCGGCGGCCTGGGCGTGGCGCTGGCGCGCATGGCGATCGCCTCGGGCTGCGGGGCGATCATCGAACTGCCCGCCCCAGCCGATCAATGGCCAAGTGCCGCCCTGTACGGAGAGGGAGCGGGTCGGGCCATCCTCAGCGTCGGGGCGGACAACGCAGCACGGCTCCTTGCCGCGTGCGCCGCCGCCGACGTTCCGACCCAACGGCTCGGCGAGGCGCACGGGGAGAGCTTGTCGATCGGCATCGGAACCCTCCCGCGCCTCGAGGTGGGGCTGGCGCAGCTGACCGACGCCTGGGAGACTGGCTTCTAGCGGCTTCGAGTCATCCGGTCGCGTTCTGAATCCGCCCCGTCCCTCGCTCGGCGGCACGTGGAACCAGGCCTGGCGCCAGTGACGGAGCAGGATGCGGATGCGGGTGCGGATGCGGGTCATCGACGGTCGCTTCACCGCCGTCGGCCAACGTGGCCGCGGCCGCCTGCGGATCGATCCGCTGTAGTCCTCCGCGTGCTCGCTCATGGAGGCGGTAGACCTCCTCGAGGCCGTCCGGCGGTACGCCATCGGAATACAGCAGGCAGAAGATCTTGACCAACTCCGGATCGAACTGGGTTCCCGCGTTCTGCACCAGCTCGTGCAGCGCCTGGGCGTGGGTGAGCGCCTCCTTGTAGGGGCGCTCGTGGACCATGGCGTGGTACGCGTCAGCAACGGCCACGATCCGCGCGCCGAGCGGGATCTCCTGGCCGCTCAGGCCGTGGGGGTAGCCGGTTCCGTTGAAGCGTTCGTGGTGATGCAGCACGACGGGGATCGCATCACGAAGGCCCGAGGCCTGCTCGAGGATCAGCTGACCGATGCGCGGATGCTCGCCGATCGCTTGCCACTCGCCGTTCGACAGCGAAGCCGGCTTGTCGAGGATTTCGTCGGGCACGGCGAGCTTGCCGAGGTCATGAAGGAGGCTGGCGATACGGACCCGATCGACCTCCTCACTGGGCAGGTGCAGCTGGAGCGCGATGCCCGTCGCCAGCGACGCGATCATGTCCGAGGGGCGTCCCCGGTGGTGGGGCTGTGGTGCCAGGACCGATGCGAGGGCCTCGGTAGCGGTATCGCTCGCCCACTGACCAATGGCCGCCGCCGCCGCCCGCCGCTCCGGTGAGATGGGGGCGCGGCGAACGGGTGCTCCATCGTCGAGGTCGCGGTAGGCATAGGTTCGGTTGCGACCCAGTCCCTTGGCGGCGTACATCGCGGCGTCCGCCTGATCGACGAGCGCGTCGACCTGCAGCTCGTGGCCGGTGCCACCCGCGACGCCGATGCTGATCGTGATGTTGACCGATTGCCCGGTGGCGATCGCCAGGGGTGTCTGCGCCACGACCGAGCGGAGCCGCTCGGCGACGTCGACGGCCTCAGCTGGCAACGACTCGGGCAGGATCAGCATGAACTCCTCGCCGCCGTAGCGACCGAAGAGGTCTGAAGGTCGGATGTTGTCGACGATGATGTCCGCGACCTGCCGCAGCACGGCGTCCCCGCTGTTGTGGCCGTAGGTGTCGTTGATCGGCTTGAAGCGATCGATGTCGATGAACGCCACCGAGAGTGGCTTGTAATGGCGGGAGGCACGCTCGACCTCGGCGAGCAGCACGGTCAGCAACGTCTCGCGGTTCGCGACGCCGGTGAGCCTGTCGTGCGTGGCGCGCGCCTCGAACTGAAAGAACGCGCCGGCGGCGGCGTTGAACGCTCGTGCCAGCCTGCGCTCGGCTGGGATGCCCGCCTCCTTGACGACGACCGGCGCATCCTCGGTCAGGGTGACCTCGAGGATTCGCGCAAGGCGGTTGAGCCGCCAGCCCATGTAGCTCCACGCGGCGAGCGCCGTGGTGGTCATGCCAGCCAGCGCGGCAAGGACGACGGCGCTCAGCACCCACGACCGCCCGAGGGCGTCCCCGCCCGAGGTCAGGACGAGCACCACGCTGGCGCAAAGGGTGACCGCCAGCGGGGCGAGAAACCCGAGAGCTCTGGCGAATCGGAGCATGTGTTCCCTTGGTGGCGGACGGTGCGTTCGCAGGATGAGTGCGGAGGCATCCGGGGGCCATGGGCTAATCGTCACGAGGTGCTGGCGGTCACCGCGGGGTCAGACCGATTCCTGCCGGAGTGGGGTCTGAGGCAGTACTCCCCCGGTACCTTCCGGCCATCCCCGGCGAGGCCCGCGCGGACCGGACCGCAGTGGGCCGCCGGGCCGGGCTATGATGCCGACGTGCCCCGATCCGGCTGCCGACTGTGACCCAGGTGCGACGGACCAGACCGCCCGTCGCACAGGCCCACGCCGGAGTGCACCCATCGCCTGACCGAATGATTTCCTCGTCGCCGCGCGCCGACAGCAGGCTGCTCGAGATCGAGCCCAGCTACGAACCCCACGGACCGCGCGAGGAATGCGGCGTGATCGGTGTCTTCGCCCCCGGTCAGCCGGTCGGCCGGCTCACCTACCTCGGCCTCCACGCGCTGCAGCATCGCGGCCAGGAGTCGGCCGGCATCGCCACCAGCGATGGTTCGCAGCTCCACCTGCACAAGCGACTCGGACTGGTCAGCCAGGTCTTCGATCGCGAGACGATCGACGCGCTCGACGGCGGCGAGGCGGTCGGAGACGGCCAGGGGGCGATCGCGGCCATCGGTCACACGCGCTACTCGACCACCGGCTCGAACACGCTCCCAAACGTGCAGCCGGTCCACGCTCGGGGTGACCTGGGGGAGCTGATGCTCGGCCACAACGGCAACCTGACCAACGCTCCGTGGCTGCGCGATGAGCTGGTAGAGCAGGGGGTGGACTTCGTGACTGCCTCCGACACCGAGGTGCTCGCCCGATTCATCGCCCATGCCCCCGGCCGCACCTGGGCGCAGCGCGTCGAGCGCGCCTTCCATCGAGCCACCGGCGCCTTCACCTTCACCATGCTCACCGAGCAGGCCCTCGTTGCCGCGCGCGACCCGGTCGGGTTCCGGCCGCTGGCCCTGGGGCGGCTGCGGGCACCGGATGGACAACCCGTCGGCTGGGCGGTTGCCTCGGAGAGCGCCGCGCTGGATGCTATGGGCGCCCAGATGGTGCGCGACGTCGAAGCCGGGGAGATCCTGACCATCGATGCCGACGGGGTCAGCTCGTATCGACCTCCGGTAGTCGGCAGCCGCGAACGACTGTGCGTCTTCGAGTTCGTCTACCTCGCCCGGCCCGACAGCGTCATCGGCGGGCGGCTGCTCTACGAAGCCAGGCTGCGCATGGGCCGCCAGCTGGCGCGCGAGCATCCCGCGGACGCCGACCTTGTGATCCCGGTGCCGGATTCGGCGATCCCCGCCGCCATCGGCTATGCGGAGGAGTCGGGACTGCCGTATCGCGAGGGCCTGATCAAGAACCGATACGTCGGCCGCACCTTCATCCAGCCCGCACAACAGACGCGGGACGAGGCGGTGCGCATGAAGTTCAACCCGCTCCCCGAGGTGCTCCGCGACCGGCGGGTGGTCATGGTCGATGACTCGATCGTGCGCGGCACGACCACTGCCCCGGTGGTGGGCATGCTGCGTCGCGCCGGCGCCCGCGAGGTGCACGTCCGCATCCACTCGCCGCAGATGGCCTACCCGTGCTACATGGGCGTCGACACGGGGCGGCGCTCGGAGCTGATCGCCGCCACGCATGACACCGAGGCGATCCGGCGCGCCATCGGCGCGGACACGCTCGGCTATCTCTCCCGAGAGGGACTATTGGCGGCGGTGGGCGGCGACGCCCAGGGTTTCTGCACGGCGTGCTTCGACGGGCACTACCCGACCGACGTCCCCCTCGAGCTGGACAAGTTCGCGCTGGAGCGCGGTTAGGCAGCCCCATGGCGCGAACGTACCGGGAAGCCGGCGTCGACCTCGACGAGGCGCGCCGCGCGGTGGAGCTGATCAGCAAGGCGGCGGCGCAGACCACGACGCCGGAGGTGCTGGGCGGCGTCGGCGGATTCGGCAGCCTCTTCCGGCTTGACACCGAGCGCTGGCCCGATCCCGTGCTGGTCGCCTCGACCGATGGCGTGGGCACCAAGCTCAAGATCGCGATCGCTCTCGGCCGGCACGACACCGTCGGCGAGGACCTCGTCAACCATTGCGTCAACGACGTCGCGGTGCAGGGCGCCGATCCGCTCTTCTTCCTGGACTACTTCGGCGTCGGACGCCTGCACGCTGGCCAGGCGGCGGACCTGGTGGCCGGCATGGCCCGTGCCTGCCTGGCCAACGGGGTGGCGCTGGTCGGTGGTGAGACCGCCGAGCTGCCAGGGCTCTACCAGGAGGCAGATTACGACCTGGCTGGTTTCGTGGTGGGCGTTGCCGCCCGGGCCGACCTGGTCACGGGAGCACGGGTACGCACCGGGGACGTGCTGATTGGCCTGCCGTCGAACGGCCTCCATACCAACGGCTACTCGCTGGCTCGGCGCGTCTTTGGCGAGGCGGACTGGAAGCGCAACGTGCCGGGGCTGGAAGGCACCCTGGGGGATGCCCTGCTCGCCCCGCACCGCAGCTATCTGGCGGATATGCGAGCCCTGCGCAGCGCGCTGCGTGCCGCACGCAGCGACATCCTCGCTTACGCGCACATCACCGGCGGGGGCTGGATCGAAAACGTCCCGCGGACCCTGCCGAAGGGGCTCGGCGTGGAGGTCGAGACGGGGAGCTGGCCGGTCCCCCGCATCTTCTCGCTCATCCAGCAGAAGGGCGATATCCCCGACGACGAGATGGTGCGGACCTTCAACCTCGGGATCGGGCTGACCTGCGTGGTTCGACGCAGCCAGGTTGAGACCGCCCTGGAGGCGCTGCCCGAAGCCCGCGTGGTCGGCCGGGTCGTGACATCCGGCCGCGGGAAGCCGCGGGTCGCCTTCATCTGAGCGAGGCGCTGCGCGTGCGCCTCGGAATCCTCGTCTCGGGACGTGGCTCCAACCTTGGAGCGGTCCTCGACGCGCGGGGCCACGGCCGGCTGGGGGCTGTCGATCCGGTGCTGGTCATCTGCAACCGGCCCGTGGCGCGCGCCCTCCAGGTCGCGGCGGAGCGCGACGTTCCTCATCGCGTGCTCGAACGGCGCCAGTTCGCCGACCCCGGCGCGAGGGACGCCGCCATCGGTCAGGCCTTCCGGGAGGCGAGCTGCGACCTGGTGCTGCTGGCGGGCTACGACCAGATCCTGGGACCCTCGTACTTCGCTGCCTACCGCGGACCCACCGTCAACATCCATCCCAGCCTGCTGCCCCGGCACGGTGGCAGCGGGATGATGGGGCTGGCGGTCCATCAGTCCGTCCTCGCCGCGGGCGACGCCGAGTCCGGCGTCAGTATCCACGTGGTGACTCCTGACGTCGATGCCGGCCCGCTCCTCGCGCAAGCCAGGGTTGGGGTGCGCTCCGGCGACGACGCCGAGGCACTGGCACGACGCGTGCTTGCGATGGAGCATCGGCTGCTGGTCGACACGCTGGCCAACCTGGCCGCCGGAGGCTTGTCCGATCTGGCATCTGCTAGCATGACCGACCGGTCGGTGACCATCGACGTCGAGTGAAGATGTAGAAGGGCCGCAGCGCATGCCACAGGGCCTCCCGGATCCAGGGAAAATCTGGAACGACTTCATCCACAACCCCATCGTGGAGCTGCTGGGGCAGTTGATCGTCGTCTATGTCGTGCTGCTTTGGCTGGGCACCGCCTACTGGGCCTTCCGCGACATGCAGGCTCGGACCGAAAATCCGATCCTCCCGTACTTCGCCGCGGCGCTGATCATCTTCTTCACGCCGTTGCTCTTCGTCTTCGCGGTAATCCTGTATCTGATCGTCCGGCCGCGCGAGTCGCTGGCTCGCCGAAGAGACACTGCTCGCCGAGGTGGAGAAGAACCGTCTCTGCCCCACCTGCCGGCAACGGGTTGGCGCCGACTGGCTGGTCTGCCCGAACTGCCGGACTCGGCTGCACCGCATCTGCCCGGCGTGCACGCGCCTGGCGGAGCCGGACTGGGCGCTGTGCGCGTACTGCGGCAAGGAGCTCGAGCGGTTTGACCGACCGATGATTCGCACGGCCGCACCTGCCGCCGAACGCGTCCCCGAGCTCGCCCCCGATGCGGGCGCCCTCCGTCGCGCAACGAACACCTGACACAGGTTGGACGCGTCGCGTCCGTCGCAGCCCGCACCTCCGCCTGACCTGGAAACGAACCCCGCTGGCACGCTCCCGCTCGTAGCGCAGGGCGCGGGCGATGTCTCCGCACCACTAACCGAGGTTAGGTCGCCGGGTCGCACGCGGCCGCGCTTCGAGCAGCTTGCACCCGGACCCCCGACCTGGCCCGGTTGGGTCGCCATCCCCATCGGATTCGTCGCGGCGGTGGCCGGCGACGCCGTTGCGGAATTCCTGCTCATGCGGGGGGTCACGGGTGCAAGCCCCGCGATCGGGCTGTGGGTCGGATTCATCGGCGCGCTGGTGCTCGTCGCGGGCCTGGCCTGGGTCGCGATCGCCTCCATCATCCACCGCAGGGTGCTGCCGCCCAACCGGTACCGCGGTCCTTCGGTGCTCGTGATGGCCGCGATGATCGAGCTGGGACTGCCGCTCCTGCTGGCGCCGCCGTTGCTCGCCTTCACTGGAGGCGACATCACCGCCCTCAGCAGCCCCGCATCACTGACCCTGCAACTGCTGCTGACCCCGTTCGCCTTCATCACACTGCTGGCAGTGTTTGTCGCCCTCCCTCGGGCTCTGGAAGGCGTGCGCCTGTGGCAGGGGTCGGCCAGCCTGCGACAGGCAGGGATCGGCCTGTTGGCAGGGGTCTTCATCTGGTCCGCCGCGCAGGTGTTCGCGGCGCTGGCAGTCTTCATCATGCGCATGCTGGGCATCAATCCGGCGGGGCAGCAGGAGGTGACGAACATGGCCCGCCAGCTGCCGGTGCCGGTTGCGGTGGTCACCATCGCCATCCTGGCTCCCATCGCGGAGGAGCTCTTCTTCCGCGGGCTGGTGTTCAACGCCTGGGAACGGGAATACGGCACGCGAAGCGCGCTGATCGGCGCGGCGCTCCTGTTCGGCCTGGCTCACGTGCCCGGGGGAACACCGCTCGCGGTGGTGGTGGTCTTCCTGCTCGGCTTGGTCCTGACGGGCGTCTACGCCTGGACCCGCAACCTGGCAACCACCATCGGCATCCATGCCGCCTTCAATCTCGCCTCTGTGCTGGCGCTTTTCTTCGTCGCCGGGCGGGCCTGATCCGGCCCGTTCGGTCCGGGTGGCCGTGGAGGCCGCCGTTCACGGATGGCACTAATTGGGCAGTAACGCACCGGTAGGCGGCCGCGCGGCAGACTCACGACATGGCCCTCCTGGAGGCGCGTCCCAGCCGTATGACACTCTCACCGCGCTCGGTGCGGCTGACCAAGCTGGGTCGCATCGGCGCCGATGGCTGCGCAGACATCGAGCTCCTGGCGATCGCAACCGGGACGCACCTCGCGCGGGCCGCGTTGCTTCTCGAGCGCATGGGCGGGATGCAGGGGGCGTCGACGGCGACCACGCATGAGCTGATCCGCGCCGGCCTGGCACCGGGACGAGCCGCTGCACTCGCCGCCGCCTGCGAGATCGCGCGACGTGGGGCAGCGGCCCTGCCCGAGGGCCGCTGGGTCGTCCGCTCTCCCGGCGACCTGGCCGAGCGGCTGCTGCCCGGCATGAGTCGCCTGGAACGCGAGGAGCTGCGTGTCGCGACGCTCAATACCAAGAACGTGGTCACCGCGCTGGCCACGGTGTACGTCGGGAACCTCGCAGGGTCGGCGGTGCGCGTCGGCGAGGTCTTTCGCGACGCCGTCCGGCGCAACGCCGCCGCGGTGCTGGTGGTGCACAACCACCCGAGCGGCGACCCGAGCCCGTCCGGCGAGGACCTGCGCATCACGGCTGAGCTCGCAGAGGCCGGACGCCTGCTGGACATCGAGCTGCTCGACCACCTGGTCATCGGCCGCGACCGATGGGTCTCGCTGCGCGCTTCGGGTGCGGTCTGACGTCAGGCGGCGACCACGCGCGAGATGGCGCCTCCCAGGTCGGCGGCGTACATCTCGCCGTTCTCGCCAATCCCGAACGAACTGATCGCGCGGTGGCTGTCGAGGAGCAGCTTTGCCGCGCGCGTCCCCGCGTCGACCTGGAGGGTGAAGACCAGCCCCGAGCAGTCATCGGCGAAGACGTAGACGCCGCGCAGCACGGGCTGCTCGCTTCCGCGATACACGTAGCCGCCGATCACCGCGCAGCCCTGGTCGTGCCCGTACTCGGCGATCGGCTTGACGAATGGGCGCGCGTTGCAGCCGTCGCGGAAGCAATGGTCGCCCTCCATCACATTCCAGCCGTAGTTCTCCCCGCCCCGCGAGTCGCCGGCTTGCCGATCGATCTCCTCCCACGCGCCCTGGCCCACGTCCCCGATGTACACGTCGCCGTTGGCCGCATCGAAGCTGAAGCGCCACGGGTTGCGAAGCCCGTACGACCAGACCTCGGGCGCACCCGCCCCCGGGCGAATGCCACCCGCAGCGAACGGGTTGTCTCGCGGGATGGCGTACGCCTTCCCCGCCGCGGGCTGGCCGTTCACGTCGATGCGCAGCAGCTTGCCCAGTAGCGCCCGGGTGTTCTGCCCGTTCCCGAAGGGATCGCCGCCGGAGCCGCCGTCTCCCATGCCGATGTACAGGAAGCCATCAGGCCCGAACGCGAGCTGCCCGCCGTTGTGGTTCGCAAACGGCTGCGGGATCAGCAGCAGCACGCGCTCGCTGGCGGGATCCGCCCGCTGGGCGCTGGCGTGGAACTCGCTGATCACCGTCGCGCCATCGGGCGTGCGCGTGTAGTCCACGAAGATGCGCGACTCCTCCGGGAAATCCGGATGGAAGGCGAGGCCCAGCAGCCCGCGCTCGCCTCCGGCGAGGACGCGGTTGCGGATGTCCAGGAACGGCTCGGCACGCACCGAACCGTCGGGCCTGATGACGCGAATCATTCCGCCCTGCAGGTTGACGAAGAGCCTCCCGCTTCCGTCGCCCGCGTTGGCGATGTTGATGGGATTGTCGAGACCGGTGGCGAACGGCTCCAGCCTGAGCTGGCCGGGGTTTCCGGGCGACGGCGTGGGCGTGCCGGATCGCGAGCTGCTCGGCAGCGGGCTCGCGCTTGGCGGTGAGCTGCCAGGCGCCGGTGGGCTGTCATTCCCGACCGGAGCCGTCGGGCCGCATGCCGTCAAAGCCAGTCCCATGGCGACCAGCGCCGATACAGTCACCGCGACGACCGGCGGCGTCCGGCGGCCTGGGTGGAACGGCATCGACGCCGCGGGTCGGCTCACGATTGCCGCACAGGCTACTTCGGAGTCCTCCGCGGCGCTGGGCGGGCGGTCGCGGCTGCCGGATGCCGGAGACGTGATGGGGTAGGGTTTGAGCCGGACGATGACGACCACACGTGCCAGCCTGCGACGGGTCGCCGCGGAGGCGGCCAGGCGACCGCGAGATCGCGACGGCCACGCCGTCCGCGACGCCCGCACGCCCGACGACAAGGCCACGCTGATCGCCGAGGGGCTCCCCAAGGGCGGTCGCCCCGAGGGGCGCGAGCCCGGACCCGACGAGATCGGGACCCGCCGGACGATCGTCATCGAGCGCGTCTCACCCGAGATCGACGATGGGCGGCACGCGGCGAAACGGGTGGTGGGTGACCAGCTGCTGGTGACCGCCGACATCGTTGCCGACGGGCACGACCTGCTCGATGCAGTGCTCCTGCTGCGAAGCGAGGACGGGACCGCCTGGCGCGAGGTGCCTATGCGGCTCATCGAGAACGACCGGTGGTCGGCGCGCACCACCCTGGAGCGGGTCGGGCGGCATCGTTACACCATCGAGGCCTGGCGCGACGCATGGGGCACCTGGCGCGAGGGGCTCATCAAGAAGGTCGATGCCAGGGTGCCGGTGGCGACCGAGCTGGCTGAGGGGCGGCTGCTGCTGAGTGCCGCCATGGCGCGGGCCGAGGCGGCCGGGGCGCGGCGTGACCTGCATCGCATGCGCGAGGCGCTGCTGCGCAGCCGCCGGGCGCGAAGCGAGCGGACCGCCGCCGCCGCGCTGACGGGCGTCGATCTGCTCGCGGTGGTGCGACGGCACCCGGATCGCAGCTGGTCCAGCCGCCTGGACCACGAGGTGCCGCTCATGGTCGACCGCGAGCGCGCGCGCCTGGGTGCCTGGTACGAGCTCTTTCCGCGCTCGCAAGGTCGCCGCCGGGGCAAGGCCACGACGCTCAAGGGCGCCGAGTGGCGCCTCCCCGACATCGCGGCCATGGGCTTCGACGTGGTCTACCTGCCTCCCATCCACCCAATCGGTCGGATCAACCGCAAGGGCCGCAACAACACGTTGCGCGCCAGCCGAGAGGACCCGGGCTCGCCGTGGGCCATCGGCTCGGCGGATGGCGGCCACACCGAGGTCGCTCCCGAGCTCGGCGGCCTGCCCGAGCTGGAGCACTTCCGGCGGGCGGTCGAGGCGCAGGGCATGGAGCTCGCCCTGGACCTGGCCATGCAGGCTGCCCCTGACCATCCGTGGGTGACGGCCCATCCGGAATGGTTCCGCCACGCGCCGGACGGCACGATCAAGTACGCGGAGAACCCGCCCAAGAAATACCAGGACATCTACCCCATCGATTTCTACGGGCCCGATGCGGCGGCCCGCGAGGCGCTCTGGCGCGAGTGGCTCCGCGTCGTACAGACCTGGATCGAGCGGGGCATCCGCATCTTCCGGGTCGACAACCCGCACACCAAGCCGATTCCCTTCTGGCGCTGGCTGATCGGTGAGGTCCAGCGCGAGCACCCCGACGTCATCTTCCTGTCCGAGGCATTCACCCGACCGGCCAGGATGCGGGCGCTCGC
>VBKA01000073.1:8933-9458 GCA_005879815.1 Chloroflexota bacterium | reverse complement strand
GCTCACTTCCATCGGACCTTCTCGGAGTCCTTCTACGTGCTCGAAGGCGCGATCCGGCTGTTCAACGGCCGTGACTGGGTGGAGGGCGCGGCCGGCGACTTCATCCACGTGCCCGCGGGTGGGATCCATGCCTTTGGCAACGAGTCCGATGACGGTGCCGCCATGCTCATCCTCTTCGCACCCGGCGTGGCTCGCGAGCGGTACTTCCAGGAGCTCGCCGAGATCGGCACCTCTGGCCGCAAGCTGACGGCGGCCGAGTGGACCGAGGTCTACGCGCGCCACGACCAGTTCATGGTCTAGCGGTTCATCCGTTGGTCTTCGACGACTTCGAGCCGCCCTACGACCGGTATGCCACTGCATACCGCGATTGGTGGGGACCCGTCATCGCCCCGTCGGCCGTGCGGTTGCTGGAGAGCGTCGGCGTGCCGGCCGGAACGGACCAGAGCTTCGAGCTCCTCGATGTCGGCACCGGCACCGGCGCGCTGGCGCTGGCCGCGCTCACACGCTGGCCGAGCGTGCGGGTGA
>VBKA01000073.1:0-8836 GCA_005879815.1 Chloroflexota bacterium | reverse complement strand
CGCGCCGATCGGCTCCCGGTGGTGAGCGACTCCATGGACGTCGCCATCTCCTCGTTCGTGATCCAGCTGGTGCCCAGTCGTGCCGCTGCCCTGCGTGAGATCGAGCGCGTGCTGCGACCTGGCGGTCGGTTCGCCTGCGTCACGTGGCAGGCGGAGAGCAATCCCTTTGAGCCTGACGACGCCTTCCTGCTGGCCCTCGACGAGCTCGAGGTCGACCTTCCGCCGCTCGACCACGACGCACGTCCGTACACGAGCCCTGAAGCCGCCGCCGCGGAGCTGCGCCGAGCGGGGTTCGAGCGGGTGCGCGCGCGCGTCGAGTGGCTGGAGCATCGGTACACGCCGCAGACCTTCCTTGACGTGTTGGAGCACTGGATCGAGTCCGACCTGTTCGATAGCCTCGAGGCCCGGAAGCGGGAGGGGCTGCGCAGCCTGGCGCTGACGAAGCTGCAGCGGTTGCCGGCGGAGGCCTTCGTCTGGCGCCGACCGCTGATCAGCGTATCGGGCGATCGCCGCTGACGCGGCGTGGCGGCTCAGGCGGCCGTCACCCCGTCCAGGAGGCGCGTCAGCACACCCTGGAGCTCGCGCGGCTGGAACGGCTTCTCGAGGAACGCGTCACAGCCCGCCTGGGCGGCGAGCTCGCGAGGGCTGGGCACGACGCTCGCGGTCAGCGCCACTATCAATGGTCTCCGCTCGGGGAGGCCGGCAGCCAGCTCCAGCCCGTTGCCGTCCGGGAGGCGGACGTCGAGGAGCAGGACGTCGAAGCGGCTCGTCTCGATCGCGCTGCGTCCTTCCGCGATGGTCGGTGCCTCGACGAGCTCGGCGTCGCGGAGACGAACATCATCAGCGCGCGCCAGCGTCGCACGCACCAGCGCGCGGTTCAGCGCCTCGTCCTCGATGAGGAGCAGTCGAACCGGGCCGTCAGGCATCGGTGGCGAACCCTGCCCGCGGGGCAGGACGGATCGCGGCAGCCAACCAGCTGCGCAAGGCGCTACCGGCGTTCGGTCCCTTTTCACAGAACCCGATCACCTGGCCGTTCAGCCGCTCCTTCTCAGCCGCTGTCAGCTCGTGACCGGTCAGCACCAGGATCGGCGTGGCCGCGGTCGTCTCGCTCGCCTTGAGCTGGGCGATCACCTCGAATCCGTCGATCTCTGGCATCAGCAGGTCGCAGATCACCAGGTCGAGGCCGCCCTCCCTGGCTCGCTCCAACCCTTCTCGTCCGCCATCCGCCGTGACCAGCCGCGCTCCGGCTGGCTCCAGCACGTGCCGCAGGATCTCGAGGGTGGCTGGATCGTCGTCGATCGCCAGGACGCTCGGAGACATCACCTTCGCAAATGGCAGGCAACGGTCGAGCGCGCGAAGCAGTGCGTCCCGGTCAATTGGCTTGAGGAGATAGTCCGCGGCACCCAGTGCGATCCCGAGCTTGCGCTCATCGACGACGGTGACGACCACCACCGGGATCTGTCGCAATTCCGGATCGCTCTTGAGCTGACGGAGCACCTCCCAGCCATCCACGTCAGGCAGGAGAATGTCGAGCAGGATTGCCCTCGGTCGATGCTGCCGTGCGGCCGCGATGCCCTGCATGCCAGTGCCTGCGCGAATGAGCCGATGCTCCGTCGGGGCCAGGTAGTTCGCGATGAGATCGACGGCATGTCGATCGTCCTCGATGAGGAGTACGGCGTCGCTGCCGACGGGAGCCACGTCCGCCTCGACAGGCGTCGCGGGCAGCAGCTTGCTCGTTGCCGGAATCACCTGGATCGCGGGCAGCGTCACCGTGAAGCAGCTGCCCTCTCCCAGGCTGGATTCGAGATCCAGCCGGCCGCCATGTGCCTCGACCAGCCGGCGGGTGAGCGCCAGGCCAAGCCCCGTCCCCTGCTGGTGCTGGGATGGGTCGCCGACCTGGGTGAACTCCTCGAAGACGCGGCCGAAGTCCTCTTCCGCGATTCCCACGCCGGTATCGGTAACCGAAGCGAAGACTTCGCCGGCATCGGTCCGTCCGGTCTCGACCCGGATGCTGCCACCTTCAGGGGTGTACTTGATCGCATTGGAGAGGAGGTTGTAGAGGATCTGCCGAAACCTGCCGGGATCGGCCATCGCGCGATCCGTGCCGACTCTTGTGGCGACCTCGAGGTGTTTGCGGTCGGCCAATGGCCGGACCCCAGCCAGCACCTCCCCAACTGCCGCGCTGAGGTCGAGGGGCTCCGGATGCAGCTCGATCCGCCCGGCCTCGATCTTGGCCAGATCGAGGACGTCGTTGATGAGCTCGAGCAGGTGATGCCCCGCGCTGTTGATGTGCTCGACCCAGTCGCTCGGGACGTTGCGCCGGTCGTCCTCAGCCGGCTCCGTGCGCATGAGATCGCTGAAGCCCAGGATCGCGTTGAGCGGCGTCCGCAGCTCGTGGCTCATGCTGGCGAGGAAATCGCTCTTGGCCTGGCTCGCCCGCCGCAGGGCCTCAACGGTGCTGCTCAGGCGCGTCCCCAGGGCTGCGGCCTGCGCGAGCGCGGTCTGGCGTTCGGCCAGCACCGCCGCCTGGCTGCCAAGAAGCTGGATCAGGGCGCGCTCATCGTCGCCGAACAGGCTTCGGTAGCGATGAAGCAGGACGGTCACCAGCTGGTCGCCATCGGCCGCGGGAATCCGGAGTACGGTGGCGCTCATTCCCTCGAGGCGCTTGCCATCGCCCATGGCCTCAGTGCCCCTCGGACCGAAGACCGTTTGCATCGCCACTCCGTCGCGCGCACCGGAGAGCTCGAGGAGTCGGCTCCACGCCTGCGCATCGAGCGTGGCGAGCTCGGATTCCACGACGCCTGCGTGTGCCATCCGGCGGGCTGATCCGCCCGCAGCGCCGGCGAAGAGGACCGCGCCATGAGCCCCCGAGAACTCGAGGGCCAGCTGCATGAGCCGATTCCAGGAATCAGCGGCGTCGTCGCCAGCGGTCGAGAGGAGCCGCTGGGTGCCCTTGAGGGCGCTGCGGGCCTGCAGCAGCCCCCGCAGCCATCGCGGCGGCAGGAAGGCAGCCAGGTACGCGACGACCGCGCCGAGGGCGGCAACCTGCACGACGACGTTCGCGGTAGGTCCGAACTCCTTGCTGACCGTTCGGAAGCCCAGTGTCAGCAATGCCAGCGCCATGAGGCCGGTGGCCGCGCTGGCGGCCAGCAGGCGAACCTGGGCGCTTCCTCCTCTGCGACGGGCACCGGCGGCCATAGCCGCCGCGGCGCCCGTATCGACGAGCACGAAATAGCCAATTAACGGCAGAACGACGAGCGGGGCAGTCACAGGGACCAGCAGGCCCGCCGCCAGGACGGCGAGAGCGAGCCATGACGCCCAGGTCGCCCAGCGCGGCACGTGGGTCAGGTCGCCTGCGAGACGGAGGCTGAACGGCGCATGGGCCACGAGCGCGATGAACGCGAGAGCAAGCACCAACGCCGGTGGCGTGATCTTGATCAGCTGCAGCAGCTGCAGCGAAAAGAGCGCGGCGATGGTGCCAAAGACGAGAAGGACATCGAGCTGAACGCGGCCGCGGCGCTTAAGGAACCCGACCAGGGCGACCGCGAAGAGCGCGAAGAACGCGACCTCGATGATGACGGTGACCACGTCAGGAGACCTCCACGGTCAGTCCGCGGACGAACGCATCGTCGTCAGGCCAGGCGGGGCTCGGGCGCGCGTCGAGCGAGTCGACGAAGGCCCGGGCCAGCTCGGAGTCGAATTGCGAGCCCGCTCCAGCGATGATCTCCTCGCGTGCGTCGTCGGACGAGCGCGCCTTGCGATATGGCCGCTCCTGGGTGATCGCGTCATACGCGTCGACGACCGCAACGATCCGGGCGCCTACGGGAATCTGGTCGCCCCGAAGACCGTCGGGGTAGCCGGCACCATCCCACCGCTCATGGTGAGATCGGACGATGGGCGCCACCAGCTTGCCGAGCTGTAGGGGTTCGACGATGGTCGCCCCGATGCCGGGGTGCTCGCGCATGTGGGCC
Organism: Chloroflexota bacterium; assembly: GCA_005879815.1. Lineage (GTDB taxonomy): Bacteria > Chloroflexota > Limnocylindria > QHBO01 > QHBO01 > CF-82. The sequence continues at coordinate 4,865 of VBKA01000073.1, read as the reverse complement.
CAGTCCTCTTCGTCGAGGGGCCCCGGCTTGAGCAGAACGTGCTCAGGCACACCGATCTTGCCGACGTCGTGGAGGACCGCGCCATATCCCACGGCTTCCAGCGCATCCGCGCCGAGGCCAGTGCTCCGAGCCAACCCCAGCGCCAGGGCCGCCATGCGGTTGCAGTGATACTGGGTGCTGGGGTCCTTGGCCTCGACCGCATTGGCGAGCGCGGCGAGGATGGACTGAACCGACTCCAACCGCTGGAATGCGGCGCGGGTCCGAAGCGCGGCGCGCACCCGTGCCCAGAGCTCAGCTCGATCGAAAGGCTTGGTCACAAAGTCGGTGGCGCCCGCGTCGAGACCGGCGACTTTGTCGGTCGTCTCGTGAAGGCCGCTCACCAGGATGATCGGGACGGTGGCCATCGAGGCGTCCGAGCGCAGGCGTCGGGTCAGCTCGATGCCACTGACGCGAGGCATCTGGATGTCGGTCAGGATGAGATCCGGACGATGCCTGTAGGCGGCCGCGAGGGCTTCCTCGCCATCCTGTGCCTGGACAAGCTGGTAGCCCTCCCTGCCGAGGATCGAGGCGAGCAGCTGCCGGGTCCCTTCGTCGTCATCGGCGACGAGGATGCAGGTCGTTCCTTGTGGCGCGCCGGTTTGGCCATTGGTTCGTGACATGGGGCAGCGGTTCTCTTGGGCGCCTTCGCTTGGAGCACCGACACCCTACCCCGGTGCCATGCCGCTCCGTGATGGGGATTTAGTACCAGTTGAGTTGTTTGCTCTCTCGCCACGTAGACTCAGCCCGTGCCCGACCAGGATGCGTTGCTGGAGCGCCTGCGCGGGATCTGCCTTGCGCTCCCGGAGGCGACCGAGGGTGGCGGCGTCGGCAATCCTTCGTTTCGGGTGCGCGACAAGATCTTCGCCATGCGCCACGATCGGCACGAGGGCCGATGGTCGGTCTGGTGCAAGGCTCCGACGGGTGCACAGCATGCATTGGTGCAGTCCGATCCGGTGCGCTACTTCGTGCCGCCCTACGTCGGCATCCATGGCTGGATTGGGATCTCGCTCGAGGTCGATCAGGATTGGGACTTCACCGCCGACCTGATCGAGCAGAGCTATCGCATGACCGCTCCCCGCAAGCTGGTCGCCCGGATGCAGAATGGCGAGCGATGAGCAACGAGGACGTCGTCCGAAGCTACGTCGAGGCCATGGTGGCAGGCGACCTGGAGCGCCAGGCCGCCCTGCGCGATCCCGAGTGGAGGACGCATTGGCCGCAGTCGGGCGAGAGCGTCATGGATGAAGCCTCGTACGACCAGATCATCCGCAACTATCCCGGCGGCTCTCCCACGTCCCGCATCACGCGCGTGGCCGGCACCGAGGATCGGTACGTCGCCACTCCGAGCGGCACGCTGGCGCGGGTCGGTGGGCAGGGCGATTTCTGGGTGGGGGAATGGGAGGTCACGTATCCGGATGGGGTGACGTACCTGTGCGTCGACCTCATGGACCTGCGCGATGGGAAGGTGTGGCGCGAGACGGTGTACTGGGCCCCACGATTCGACGCACCCGCGTGGCGCGGCCAGTGGGTCGTACGCGGGGACGGCCAGGGGTGAGTCATGGCCGATGAGCAGCTGATCCGAGACCGGGCGGGCAGCTACCACACCGAGGATGGTCGCTTCGCGGTCGAGAACGACGGGCGCTGGAACGTGCGCGACGAGCAGGAGCACGACGAACTCGGCCTGCCGCGTGTGCTGGGACCGTTCGCGACCCTCGACGCCGCGCGGGAGGCGATCGCCGAGGCGCGGGCGCGGCGCGTCGTCAAGCTCCCGAAGAAGCGTCGCTAGGGCTGGTTGCCGAGGAACTCCCAGCTCGAGGGAATCTGGTCCGGCGGCTTGCCGATGATGACCGCGATCTCCAGGTGACTCTTGAGCTCGATGTCAGCGGGATTGCCACTCACCTTCTGCCCGTTGACATACACGGCAATCGGCGTGTTCGACGAGCAGAACTCCCCCACGCATTGACTGTCGAGGCGCACGCCCCACTCGGTAAAGAACTGCCCGAGCTTGGCCGGCTTCTGGTTGGCGACCTTCGACTCGCTGTGCAGGATCCCATCCGGGTCATGGGTATGCAGCTCGGACAGGCACGGGTCGGGACACACGCCAACCTGGTAGTCCTTGCCGGTGCCGTCCGCAGTCGGCTCCTCGGTGACGCCCTTAGCCTTGGTGTCGATCCCGATGCCGCCCGGTACCTGCACGGCCTTGGCGTCCACCATGACATCCAGGTGGGCATGCGTGTGGGTGATAAGGAACTCCCGATTGGTGGGCTCGAATCCGGCTTTGCGCGCCAGGCCCATGGGGTCCGATGGCGCCGGCCAGAGCGGTTGCGTGAGCGGCCCGCTGCCGCATGCCGCGAGCAGGATGGAGAGAGGAAGGATCAGGAAGGCGGTCGTGGGCGCGAACCGCGAAATACCGCCGCGCAATGTGCCCTCCGATGGAGCGCGAATCAGTCGCGCAGTGTACAACCCGCCCGCATACTCCACGGCCGATGGAGCGACCGTGCCGGGTGATCCTGGTGGGCATGATGGGAAGTGGCAAGACGACCGTCGGCCGGCTGCTCTCCAAGCGGACCGGCTGGAGGTACGCCGACAACGACGAGCTGCTCCATAACCTCGTTGGCAAGACACCGCGTGAGCTGCTCGCCGAGGACGGCGAGCAGCGGCTGCGCGAATCCGAATCGGCGGCCCTACGCCGCGGACTGCAATCGCCGGAACCCGTGATCGTCGGCGCTGCTGGCGGCACGATCCTCGATCCTGAAAACCGTCGAGCGCTCGGAGAGGCGGGTCTGGTGGTCTGGCTCAAGGCGAGCCCGGCGACCGTCCAGCATCGGGCGACCGGAGCCGCTCATCGGGCGTGGCTCGAGACGGGCGGCCCAGCTTGGATTCGCGACGCCATCGCGCAGCGCGATCCTTTGTACGCATCGGTCGCGGACCTGACGTTCGAGGTCGATCGCCGATCATCGAAGCAAGTGGCCCGCGACATCCTCGCGTGGCTTCGGGACAACGCCGCCTGTCGAGCCTTCGTGCCTGAGCCGGACCGGCGCTAGTCCCGCGCTCGGCGGACCGCCTCCATGAAGCGGCTCACCCGCGCTGGATCGACAGGGTTCCAGGTGGATCCGTCGACCTTCAGGCCGGACCCCACGAGAGATCGGCGTAGGCCATCGCCGGCCATTCTCGGCGACGGGTCAACGTCCGTTACTCGCCGATGTCCTCGTTCCAGAGCTCCGGCGACTCCGCGATGAACTCTTCCATCATCGCCACGCACTCGGGGTCGTCCAGGTTCACGACCTCGACCCCGCGCGATCGAAGGTAGTCCTCGCCGCCCATGAAGGTGCGGTTCTCACCCATCACCACCCGCGGGATCTCGTAGAGCAGGATGGAGCCCGTGCACATGTCGCATGGCGACAGGGTCGTGTACATCGTCGCCCGCCTGTAGACCGATGCTGGCTGGCGGCCCGCCTGCTCGAGCGCATCGGTCTCTCCATGACGGATGGGACTGCCGAGCTGGACACGGCGGTTATGGCCGGAGCCGACGACCTTGCCGTTCACGACCAACGCTGCGCCGATGGGGATGCCGCCCTCGCCGCGTCCCGTGCGGGCTTCGGCCTTGGCGACCGCCATGAAGGTGCGGTCGTTCGAATCCTGGCTCGGGGTCATGGCAGCAAGGATGACACTTGCGAGGCCACGCAGGAAGGCGACTCGTGGCGGATCGGCACGCCGCATGCATGCCATTCGAGATGAGGTGCGTTCCGAAAACGTCGGGACGGCCGAGGTTGGGGAGATCACACCATGGCTGTCGACGACAAGGAGAAGGAAGGCGGCATGCGCCAGCCCGACATGGAGTCGGGAGGCATGAACCAGCCAGGCGGTGGCATGGGTACTGGCTCTGAGTCGGGCGGATCCGAGTCCGAGCGCGGAGCGGACGACATGGGCAGCGGCGGTGGCATGAACCAGCCCGGCGCCGAATCAGGCGGCATGGGCCGGACTGGCGGCATGGGCCAGACCGGTGACACCGACGAGTCGGAAGAGAAGAAGGAGGAGGGCGTGACGGGCGGCTGATCGCCCTCCCTCACGACGAGCCGCTCGGCGCGAGCGGCTCGTCTTCTTGTATTGGCTTCGACTGGGTCTGCCAGCCGGAATGAAATTGAGCAAAGTGCTGCACGAGCGCCGGCGCCGCGCGTGGGGCGCTACGGGAGCAATCGGGTTTATCGGGTTGCGCCAATTCGCGCCCCGCGGCGCTGATGTAGCAGCAGGCCCAATCCCCGGCCCTGCGACTGCCGCCTGGGCGCGCGCTGCCTGGGCGCGCGCTGGCTCGTGGCACGGAGGCTGCACCTCCATCGGTCCAGGAGGTGAATCAGATGGCTGAGCTCACCACGAAGAAGCGCGAAGGCCTGCGCAGCAGCCAGTTCGCGTACGTCGACAAGAAGGGCGGAGAGCACCTCCCCATCAACGACGAGTCGCATGTCCGGAACGCGATGGCGCGCTGGAACCAGACAGAGTTCGAGAGCGCCGCGGCCAAGGAGCGTGCCCGCAAGAAGATCGTATCGGCCGCCAAGCGGCACGACATCGAGATCGAGGACGACAGCCAGATCGCGAAGCCGAGCAGCACCCTGCGCGCGGCGAGCACCAAGCGCGGCCCACGCGGGGGTCGGAAGAAGAGCTAGCCTCAGTCTTCCGAAAGCGCGAAGGCGATCGAGCGACCGTGTCGCTCGGTCAGCGCCAGCCAGACCTTGACCATCTCCTCGAGGGGCTTGGCATTGGCAAGGCCGCCGACGTCTTCCGGCTGAAAGCCGAGATCCGATGCCAGCGACGCAGCAACGGCGTTCGCCTCC